>CAYFJU010000008.1:0-26016 GCA_964343505.1 uncultured bacterium | reverse complement strand
CTACGTTGCACTACGATAGACAAGTAGCTCACGCTTGATTGGGCTTGCCAATCGTCTATCTACGTTGCACTACGATAGACAAGTAGCTCACGCTTGATTGGGCTTGCCAATCGTAATCCGCAAAATGCGGATGTAGATTGGTAGCCCGTAGGGGAATCGAACCCCTGTTGCAGGAATGAAAATCCTGAGTCCTAACCACTAGACGAACGGGCCAAAACGACTAATTCTTCTGAAAGAGCGGTGGCGAAATTATGGGGTTTGATGGTTAATCACCAAACCAATTTTCCTAATTTTCGGATACGTCTAAAATATCCAGCAATTCGCCCCGTTGATGTAATTCCATGGTGATGTCAGCACCGCCAATCAGTTTTCCTTTGACGAATAACTGGGGAATGGTGGGCCATCCCGATTGTTCTGAAAGTCGTACCCTGATTTCTGGGTCCTCCAGGATGTTCACATCCTTGTACTCCACCCCATAATGATTCAGGATCTGCACCACTTGGTTTGAAAAACCGCACATGGGCATATCTTTCGTGCCTTTCATGTAGAGGATGATGGGGTTGGAGGCGATATCATTTTTGATTTGTTCTGTTAAAGTCATGGTTTTTCCTAATTATTTTGATTTGTCCATTGATCAGGCGAATATGTTTTTAACTGCAGCGCATGGATTTCCCGTGTCATGTGACCTCCAACTGCCTGATATACGGCTTGATGTTGTTCTACTAGGGATAATCCATCAAAAGATGGACTAATCACCACTGCGCTGAAATGGTCTTCGGTCCCGGTGGTATCCACCACTTCCACTTTGGCGTCAGCGATACCATTTTCAATCAGCGCTTTTACTTGTTCAGGTTCCATAAGTTTTCTATTATCCTGTGAATCTAAAGAGGAAAAATTACAAAGAAACTTGTGAGTATTTCCCTGTGTAAGTTCGTTTTTGTATCGCTAATATCCTTGTGATAATGATCACAACAGCTGAATGGGGACTATCGTAAATTTTGAGAATATGTGAGGATAAATCTTTGCGCGGATTTAAATTTATACTCTTTTCTTTCCTGCTCCTTGGATCGGGCGCCGAATTGTTGGGCCAATCCATCAGCGGTTTTGTCCGGGAAGACGCCACCGGCGAACCGCTCTTTTATGTAAATGTTTTTATTAAAGATACCTATACCGGTTCAGCCACTAACCAGGATGGGTACTATGTTATCACCAATATCCAACCCGGTACTTATGAAATCATTGCCTCCATCATCGGATACCAGCAGCTGACCAAAACTGTTACCGTTGCTGCCGATGAAGATATTCGCCTGAACTTCCGGTTAGAGACCTCGGTGATTGCCGGGGAAGAAGTAAATGTCACCGCCGAGCGGATTCAATTCCAGCGCATGGTAGAACCGAGCCGGATCACTTTGGATGTTCGCGAAATCAACGCCATGCCGGCCTTCATAGAACCGGACCTGTTCCGGACCCTGCAAATGCTCCCGGGCGTGCAGACTGTCAGCGATTTTTCCAGCGCCCTCTATGTCCGCGGTTCCACACCGGACCAAAACCTGATCATGCTGGATGGGATCACCGTTTACAATCCTTACCATATCGGCGGTATTTTTTCGACCTTCAATACCGATGCCATCAAGGAAGCGGATTTTCATGCCGGGGGATTTCCAGCCCGCTGGGGCGGCCGGATGGGGTCGATCCTGAATGTGATCAATAAGCAGGGCAACACGGAACAATTCCAGGGCACAGCCAATATTTCCGCCCTTTCATCCAAAGGCGTGATAGAAGGACCGCTCCCCAAATTTGGGAAAGTAAAGGGGTCCTATATGGTCGCAGGGCGGACCACATATTTGGATAAAATATTGACACCTCTCATGCGGGCCGCGACTCCACCCGGAGAAGATAGAAAAAATATTAGGTTCCCTTATTTCTTCTACGATTATCAAGGAAAACTGAATCTAAACATCGGGGATGACCATCGCCTGACTTTCAGTCAGTTTTATGGCGATGATGTTTTCTTCATTACAGCAGATTCCAAGGAGTCCTACGATGTGACCAGTTATGAAGATCTATTTACCTTTGATTGGCGCTGGGGAAACTTTACCAACAGCCTCACCTGGCACTGGATTACCAGTCCCAATTTGGTGCTCAAAACATTCCTGGCCACCAGCCGTTTTCGCTTTCACATTGATATGGATAGGGAATCCTGGTATGCCTATGAGGAATTTGGCGAAATCCTAAAATCCTATGATGGTTTTTTCTTCGATGTATTTGACATCGTGAAAGACAGGTCCCTGGAGACGGAACTGACTTGGATTGCCTCAGAACGCCACATGGTTACAACCGGCGGGCAGTTCAAGGATGTGAATTTTAACCTCGGTATGAAATTCAAGTTTGCCTCTTTTGATACGACTATAACTGTCCAACCACTGGACATGCGGCAGGGCGGTCAGGAAACGGCTCTTTATGCTCAAGACCGATGGACTATCAGCGATAAATTCACAACGCAGGTAGGTTTGCGCGTATCGCAATACAGTATCCATGAAAAATGGAACCTGGAGCCGCGTTTGGGCATGAAGTTTTTTATCACCAATGATTTGTCCTTCAAAATTAATTGGGGCCGTTATTTCCAATATTTGACCATTGCCAATCCGCGGGACGAGAGTTTCCGCTTCATTGATATCTGGATGGGGATTCCCAAAGAATACAAAGCTCCTTATTCGGACCACACCATAGCGGGCCTGGAATATATTTCACCACAAAATGTGCTGTACCGCTTGGAGGCGTACTATAAAAGTTTTGAAAACCTCATAACCTTGAAACAGGGCACTTTTTTTGCTGAAGAATCGGGCCAGCCCCAATTCGAACCTTTCAATGAATTTTACGACACCGATGCGAAAGCCTATGGGCTGGAATTCTTGGCCAAAAAAACGTCCGGAAAATATCGCGGCTGGGTTGGTTATACTTTTGCTGAAACCCAGTGGTTCACGGAAGTGGACGGCTGGTTCCATCCGAAGTATGACCGCACCCATACCTTAAACGCCGTTGGCCATTGGCAATGGACGGAAAAAATTCATTTGAGTACTGCCCTATCCTTTTCATCTGGAAATCCATATACCCCTATTTTAGGCCGAACCCAACGGTGGTATGAGCAAGGTCAGAATCAAGGGTGGTTTGAACCAAGCGGGGATCGATTGAATGACTGGGGAACCGCGAATGAATATATTGTGGGTGACAAGAACAGCGACCGCTACCCACCCTATTTCAGGGTTGATATGGGCCTGACCCAAAAGAAAAAATTCTGGTTGCTGGGTGAGGGCGAACGCTATATCCAGGTCCTGAATGTTACCAATCATTTGAATCATCTCATGTGGGTATACCGGACCAACAGGAATCAATTATCTGATGATTTTGGGAAAGTGCAGCGGCGCGGTACGCCCATGTTTCCCCTAATGTTAACAGTGGGGTGGCGGTTTGAATTCTAAAATGATAAAATCACTCATACCAATTGTTCTGGTATTATCATCATGCAAGATGCCAAAAAGTGAGTGGGAAAATGTTGAATCAGACTATGAACCGCAAATAAATGTAATGGCCCTCATTTCACTGGATGCAGAAGTGCAAAGTTTTGTGGATGTGCGCCGTACCTTGACCCTGGAGGAAAAAGAAAGTGAATATTTAGGCCAGGACACGGTTTGGTATTCTGAAGATTACTGGTACATAGACAATATTTACCGCTCCAATTATGATATTAAGGACGCCCAGGTGATTGTATCCGATGGAAAAACAGACTATCCGTTTGTGTATCAAATGAATCAAAATAATTATTGGTATTCAACGGTAGCAGGTCAATATGTTGATACGACCGGTTCCTTCACTCCGAAGCCCAATACGGATTATTTTTTAACCGTAAAGGCCATGAACGGGAAAGTGTTAACCGGTTCCGTTACGACGCCGAGCCTGCCGGGCATTCATTCAGAATCGGTCCCGGACACAGTTTATGCAAAAAAACCTTATTCGATTAGCTATGATTTGGGTGGGGATGTTTATGGAGAAATCGCGACTTATTTGGATAGCAGTTCAAAAAAATGGATATGCGGGGCCGATATCAATTCAATCGTTCGGCCTGGATCGAACAAATGGAAAACACCCCCCAATGATTGTGGTGAGTTTGATTGGGGTGAAAATACAGACCCAGGCAATCTGATCATTCGCCTGCGGGTAATGGATGACCAGTATTATGAATACATGTACCGGATAAAAGGGAATGATTTTGTGGATTTTCTCACCGGCGGGGGCAGCCGGGGACATGCCATCGGCGTGGAAGGTGGCATTGGTGTTTTCGGTGCCATCGCTACCGATAAGATCAAACGGGTGATCGTGCCTTAATCGTTCCCTTTTTAATTTCATTCATATTTCCCAATTTCACATCCAACAATTGAGGGATTAATGAAACTTTATAGTTGGAATGTGAACGGCATCCGTGCCGCAGAGAAAAAGGGATTTTTAGATTGGCTGGATGAAACTCAGCCCGACGTCCTTTGTCTTCAGGAGACCAAAGCGAATGTAGATCAGTTGGGAACTTCTCTAATCGAAGACCACGGTTATCATACTTACTGGCATTCTGCAGAGAAAAAAGGGTACAGTGGGGTTGCCACCTTTTGCAAGGAAGAACCTCATGATGTTCAGGAAGGTTTAGGCATTGATCGCTTCGATGCGGAAGGCCGCGTCCTCATCACTGAACACGATAATTTTTTACTCTATAATATTTACTTTCCCAACGGACAGAAGGATGATACCCGCCTCCAATACAAACTCGATTTCTATGATGAATTACTGCCCATTATCAATGAACAAGTGGACAATGGCATGAATGTGGTGGTGACCGGTGACTGGAATACAGCCCACCATCCCATTGATTTGGCTCGCCCAAAAGATAATGTAAAGACATCGGGATTTATGCCCATTGAAAGGGAGCGACTGGATACTTATCAATCCCATGGTTGGGTAGATACATTTCGCCATTTCCACGATGAAGGGGATCGCTATTCCTGGTGGACATACAGATTTGGGGCACGGTCACGAAATGTAGGATGGCGCATTGATTATTTTTGGGTGAATGAGGGTTTTGTAGATCACCTGGAAGAAGCGGATATTCATGATGATGTGATGGGTTCGGACCATTGCCCTGTATCCCTGACACTGAAAGGAGAGGGGCTCTAATGCAAAAATCAGAAATTGTAAAAGACTGGATTAAACGGTATACGGGTACCGCCGCCGAAGATTTCGGAGATTGGATCCTCCTGACAAACTTTCAGAATTATGTGGAAAAATTCGCTGAAAAATATGGTGTTGAAGTGAATGGCCGGGGTGGCCCCATGACATCCGCCACCAATGGGGATGGTGTGAGCATCATTAATTTCGGCATAGGCAGTGCCAACGCCGCAACCATCATGGACCTTCTGTCCAGTGCAGAACCAAAAGGCGTCCTGTTCTTAGGTAAATGCGGTGGATTAAAACATTCCACAGAAATCGGCCATTTCATTTTACCCAGTGCGGCCATCCGTGGCGAGGGTACGGGCGATGATTATTTTCCAAAAGAAGTACCCGCTATGCCGTCATTTAAGATTCATAAGCATGTGTCCGAATTACTGGTGAACCAGGATTTAGAATACCGAACAGGTGTAATCTATACAACAAATCGTCGCGTTTGGGAGCACGATGACGATTTCAAAGATTACTTAAAAAAGATTCGAGTCCTTGGGATTGATATGGAAACGGCCACCTTATTCCTGGTGGGTTTTGCCAACGGGGTTGACCGTGGGGCTCTCTTGTTGGTCTCGGATGTACCCATGACACCTGAAGGAATCAAGACTGAAGAGTCCGATAAGGAAGTGACCAAAAAGTGGGTGGATCTCCATTTAGAAATTGGCATGGAAGCCATGGCATCCATCGGAAAGGAAATGGAACAGATTAAACATTTTACATATTAAAAAGTGTTCAAGTGTCCGTGTGTTCACGTGAACATATTAACACCTTAACACATGTTTGCACTTTAATCTATCATTAGATCTACAGCAATTGCATCAGCGAATGCGAAGCCTTCAGGGCTCAATTTTAATCTGTCATTTTCTTTTATAAAATAATCTCCCCATTTTGGATGATTGTCTATGATGGATTGATTGACTGTATTAATAAATGATTGGGGGATTTTAGTTAAATCTATCCCATTTTTAATTCGCAGACCAAACCCGATCATTTCATTGGTTCTGTCTTTATCTGATAATTCATAGTCATCCTGACGGGGAATTTTACCGTCACTCAACTTTTTTATATACCCATCCAAATTCCGCACATTTGAAAAACGATGAACACCGTCAAACCCATGAGCAGAGGGGCCGAATGCCAAATACGGATCAATCTTCCAATAATGAAGATTGTGTCTGCAATCCAAATTGGGTTTGGACCAATTGGATATTTCATACTGCTCAAACCCGTTTTCCAAAAGAGTGGATTGGGTCCAATGGTAGAGTTCCGCACTATGGTCATCACCGGGCATGATGACTTTTCCCTTATTCACATATTGGTAGAGTTGGGTGCCTTCCTCCACAGTCAAAGAATAGCAGGAAAAATGTTCCGGTCCTAGGTTGATGATCTTTTGGAGGTCCCGTTGCCAAATATCCATGGTTTGGCCAGGAATGTTAAAAATGAGGTCACAGTTGATATTGTCAAATCCAGCTTTTCGGGCAGCGTCAAATGTTTTGAACACTTCCTTCGGACCATGGATCCGTGTCAGGAATTGGAGCAGTTGTAGTTCTAGTGATTGAACACCCATGGATATCCGGTTAACACCCAATTCACGGTATGCCCTGAGATGATCTCCCGGCGCTTCACCGGGATTGGCCTCCATGGTAAATTCCGACACGTTCGACAGGTCAAACTTATCATTTAAAGTTATAATTAATTGTTCCAGTTGATCAGGAGACGTGAGACTTGGTGTACCGCCGCCGATAAAGATTGTATCAATGGTCCAGGTAGAAGTATCCGTTTCACACATTTCTATTTCTTTGAAAAGTGCATCGAAGAAAGGCGGGATGGCATCATCTCTGTCCGCCACAGAATAAAAGTCACAATACATGCACTTGACCCGGCAAAAGGGCATGTGGATGTAAATGCCGGCTTTGGGCATGGAATTTATTTATTCAGCTAAACTGTGAAGGTCGTCGCGGATAAGAATCAAAATTGCTGATTGGGGAACGATGAGATAATCGTCATTTTCAATTTTCACTTCGATGGAAGCCTTATTCACGAACAGGGCCATGTCGCCTACCTCCGCTTGGGTAGGAATATATTTTACCGCACTGCCATCACCGGATGACCAGGGTTCTTCCAGTGATTCATCCGGTTTCCCCAAGGGAATTCCCGGTCCCACTTCTACAACGATGCCACTCAAAACTTCCTGCTTTTCTACCACACTGGGGGGCAGGTAAAGTCCTGCTTTTGATTTCTTTTCACCTTTGTCCGGGCGGATCAAGACACGATCGCCCACCACAAGGATCTGTTTATTCTTACTTCGCATGGCAGAAATTAGGGGTGTTCCATGAGTCTAAACAAGATTGATGAAACAATTGGATAATGTATGATTAGTATCGGAAATTTATCAAATGGAAGTCCAAGTAAAGATTGTTAAAACAAGGAAGGAAAAGGAATCCGTCCTGTCTATTCGGCGAGATGTATTTATCAAGGGACTCAATATCCCGGAGCATATTGAGATTGACGCCAACGAGGATAAGGCCACTTATGTCCTCGCATATGTCCATAAGACACCTGTGGGAACGGCCCGTTGGCGCGAAACCGATGAAGGGATAAAGCTGGAGCGATTTGCTGTACTTGACGGATATAGATCCTTGGGGATTGGTCGACAATTGACGGAATTTATAATTGGTGAAATTTCCGAAAGTCAATTCATCTATTTGAACAGCCAGGAATCGGCCATCGGGTTTTATAAAAAATTGGGATTTGAACCGGTGGGTCCAAGATTTGAAGAGGCGGGAATTCTTCACCAAAAAATGATTTATCCGCGGGGAGAATAAGAGAAAGCAGTCGTTTTTATGTCATAAATTCCCGCTTATATTCCCTTTGATTTCACTCATTCATAATACACATAATTAAGATCAATGTCCGGCTCAGTCTATAGGCGTATGGGACAACTCCTGTTCCACTTCTGGCCTTATATCATTTTCTCATCCCTTTCAGCAGTTATTTTTGTATTGTTGAACAGTACCTCTATGTGGCTGATTGCTTCATTGATTAATAATGTTTTGTCGGACTTTGACAAAATTGTTCAAGCGCAGTCGGAGTGGGCCGCTAAAACAGCCCTTACTCCCAATGAACAACTCAAGTATTGGACGAACTTGCTCATTTTGAGGGAGACGCCTGCTGGGTCCCTCAAAGTCTTATGTTTAACTCTATTGGGCGTTTTCTTCGCCAAAAACATCTTTCTGTATATCAAAAATATTCTGTTGCGGATTGTTGAACTTAAACTGGTAAAAGATATTCGGGATCGCCTGTATATGCATATCCAAACCCTTTCCTTGGGATATTTTCACAAGCGGCAAACCGGTTCCATTACATCTATTGTAATGAATGATGTGGAGCAGCTTCAAGTTGCCTTGGCCGTCGTATTTCAACGCCTATTTGTTGAGCCGATCAATATTCTCACTTTTGTAACTCTTTTATTCATTATCAGTTGGAAGCTGGCCCTGATCTCGATTGTCATCATTCCTCTGGCAGGGATTGCTATTATAACGATTGGACGCAGTATTCGCCGGAAATCCCGGCGTACCCAGGCTAAGATTGCCGAAATTATGCAAATTTTGACTGAAACCCTTTCATCGATCCGAATCGTAAAAGCATTCGTAAATGAAAAAGAAGAGGTTAAAAAGTTTACTGAAAAAAGTGGACAATATTTTAAACTGCTTCTCAAAAGGGCACGCCTCGATCTTATTGCCGGTCCTACAACGGAAAGTTTTGGTGTGATCATTGGTGTGGTACTATTGTGGTATGGGGGGATGGAAGTCTTGTCTAACCGTGGTGTCAGTTCAGAAGATTTTATCCGCTTCATCGTTATCCTTTTTTCCATATTGGGTCCGATAAAACAAATGAGTAATGTGAATATCAAAATTCAAATGGGTGCCGCTTCCGCCGAGCGAATTTTCGGATTATTGGACACACCGCCTGAAGTTGTTGAAGATCCCAATCCGGTTGATCTGGGTGTATTTAAATCTTCGTTTGAATTTGATCGCGTCCATTTCGAATACAATGATGGCGATGAACGCGTATTGGATGAAGTCAGTTTCACTATTAATAAGGGCGAAGTGGTTGCCCTGGTTGGCCCCAGCGGATCCGGGAAATCGACCATTGCTGACCTGATACCCCGGTTCTATGATGTATCGACAGGTGCGATCCACATTGATGGCCATGATGTGCGTAAAACCAGTTTAGCCTCCCTGCGGGGAAACATGGGCATTGTGACGCAGGAAGTCATTCTGTTTAATGACACTATTCGGAATAATATTGCCTATGGACAGCCCGATGTGAGTGAAGACGCCATTCGTCAAGCTGCTGAAGCTGCCAATGCATTGGAGTTTATCGAACAGACACCAGACGGATTTGAAACCCTGATTGGGGAACGTGGCGTGAATTTATCCGGTGGACAAAAACAACGTTTGGCCATTGCCCGGGCCTTATTGAAAAATCCGCCCATCCTAATCTTGGATGAAGCCACATCAGCTTTGGATACTGAATCGGAGAAAATGGTCCAGAAGGCGATCGAAGTTCTGATGCAAGATCGAACGGCCTTGGTCATTGCCCATCGCTTATCCACGGTCCAAAATGCCGATAAAATTATTGTGCTGGATAAAGGGAAAATTTTAGAAGTAGGTTCACATCAGACTCTGTATGAAAAGGGCGGACTTTACCGACGATTATATGACATTCAATTTGATTGAGAAATTTCCATGGGAAAAAAATTAAATATATTTTTCAGCAATTCAATTTCTGCCCATAAATGGGGCGGAGGCGAAAAATGGATGATTACATCCGCCCGCGGGCTCAAGGGCCGTGGGCATGAAGTCACTTTATCCGGAAAAGCTAATTCGGTTTTTTTGGATAAGGCCGGGGAGGCGGGACTCAATACCTTGCCACTCAACATTTATGCCGATTACAGCCCTTTCAAAATCTGGCATACCAAACGTATCCTGAAAAGAAAAAAAGTGGATGTGATTGTGCTCAATCTAAACAAGGATATTCGTGTGGCCGGGATTGCCGCTCGTTGGGCCAAAGTTCCCGTCATCATCGCGCGGAATGGGATTCAGCTCTTTTCCGATAAGTGGAAGCATAAAAAAACCATCGGACTGGTGGATGGTATCATTACCAATTCTGAATCTATTCGCAAGGCTTACAATGATTTCCCTTGGATGGCCAAGGATAAAACAACTGTCATCTATAACGGTTTAAAAATGAATGGCACTGTCGATCCCGCCGATGTTCATACTATTTGGAATATACCCAAGGATCACTTGGTTTTTGTGGCTGCCGGACGGTTAACCGGCCAAAAGGGGTTTGATTTATTGATCGAAGCGACCAGCCGGATGAATGGAACGGCCAGGCCGTTTACCCTATTGATCGCAGGCATGGGAAAAGATCGCCAGGCTCTTGAAAAACAGATTGCGGAAAGTCAATTGAATAGGAAAGTAAAACTGATTGGTTTTCAAAATAATTTATCGGCAGTCCTCAAGGCAGCGGATTATGTTATCATGCCCTCCCGGCAGGAAGGAATGCCCAATGTGGTGATGGAAAGTATGGCCTTGGGGAAGCCGGTTTTGGCTGCCAAAGTGAATGGTGTCCCGGAATTAATGGATCATCGCAAAACTGGTTTTATTTTTGAACCCTTGAAAGTGAGTGCCATTTGTGAAGCCCTGCGGTTCGCCTTGGCGCATCATGGAAATGATGAAATATCCCGCTGGGGAACAGCAGCCCGGAAACACGTTGCGGACCATTTCACCTTGGATGCAATGATTGATCGATTGGAATCCTATTTTTATGAGCAATATGGCCAAGCCCACCGTTAGCCAGGCTCGTTCATTTAAGGAAAACCCAAGACATTTCCCGCGCAAACTGCAAGTCGGGATTTATAACACTTTTTCCAAACGATTGCCCTATCGGCCTCTGCCGGTCAATCCCCAAAAAATCCTGGTCCAAGCCCAGGAAAAAATCGGCGACGCAGTTTTATTACTGCCTACGATCGGCGGATTAAAAAAACTGTTTCCCGATTCAGTGATTCATATTCTTTGTTCCAGTGCCAATGAACCCATTTTTCAGTCGTTAATAGAAATTGAGAAAACGATGGTTTACCGTACCGGGCGGCGCTTTTGGCAATCGTTGCGGGAAACGGACTATGATCTATTTTATAATCCAAAGGACCATCCTTCTATCACCGCCTTTAAAATTGCGAAACATGTTCAAGCGGATGTTAAAGTTTGCCTCGCGCACCGGCGACAGGAACAGCATTATCATCATGGATTGACAACCGTTAATACTTGCCGGATATTGGAGAAGAATGGGACGCTCTTATGGGCCTACGACTTCGGATTTCAGGTTGAACCCTTTTTCCCGAATGTTGATTTTTCCGGGCCAAAAAATGATAATGAAATAACAATCAACTTTTCTGCCGGAAGTGAATCCCGAAAATGGCCCTCGAATCAATGGATCGATTTGATTAGTTTATTAATTGAAAGAAAAGCCGGGATCAAGATCAATATATTGGCCCACGGCAGTGATGTGGATCAGGCAAGGCGAATTGAAGCGCAGTTTAAAACCGTTGTGGACCTTTATGATCAATTGAATTCTATATTGGAAGCGGGTCCAATTATTCAAAGGTCCGCACTGCTGGTCTCTCCCGATACAGCTATGATTCATGTGGCGGATGCGGTAGGAACACCGGTTGCAGGTTTGTATTCAGGTGATAAGCGAAATGTGGAGCGGTACCGGCCTTTTTGGGTGAAGCATCAGATTCTACAATCAGAATCATTATCTATTCAAAACATAGATCCGATTAATGTATTCAACGCTTCAATCGATTTGATGAATCAAAAAAATGACTAAGGTTTTATTCGAAAATCACCACCTCTATTATTTGCCGAATTTTATTCCCATCATTGAAGAAATGCGGCGGCGTGGGGGATATGAAGTAGCAGCATCAATCCCGTCCATGATGGGTCCGAAGGAAAAAGATATATTTCAAAATGCCTGCAAAAAATTAAATATTGAAACGATTACTGAAGCGGATGAAACTACCCGCATTAAAATGATTAAAGAAAAGTTCTTTAATGTGGTGGTGGTTGGGAATGTGGGGCAATTGAATACGATCGTTCATGATCATACCCTGGCGGTGATGGTCTACCACGGTATTGGACTAAAACAATCCTATTATAATGATATTGATAAACGGGTTGATCTCCGATCGGTGGAGTCGGAACCGCGTTTAAATGAATTGAAGTCACACGGCCACACCAATTTAGTTCTCACCGGATTTACAAAGTGTGATTCGCTCGTTTCACCACTTGACGTTAATGATTTTAACCTGGAAAAATTTGGCCTGAACCCAAATCAGAAAACAGTTTTATACGCCCCCAGTTTTTATCCCTCCTCTTTGGATCAATTGACCCCCATCCTTGGGAAATTGAGTTATGAGACTAATATCCTAATTAAACTCCACAATTTTAGTTGGTATCAGGATCGCTACCTTTATCAAAGCAGGGCGATGCAAAAACTGGCTAATGAATTCCCGAATATTTATTTGGCCCCACCAGAGGACTATAATATTATTCCTTACTACTGCATAGCCGACCTCCTGGTTTCGGATATCTCATCCGCCATGTTTGAATACCTTTTTCTGAATCGCCCCATCATTATGGCGGAATGCTTTACCCTCCGCTTAAAGCACAAAATTTTAAAGAAACGGTATTTGAAAAGATTAGATTTAGAGCGGATGGAGGCTGTCGATTTTGGCTTTCGTTTGGATAACCCCGAAGACCTGCCCGCCTTGGTGTATCATGGCCTGGAGTACCCGAAGGACCTGGAGAAAGAACGCCTAACCGCCCAAATAGAATACCTTTACAAGGTGGATGGAAAAGCATCGGCTAGACTCCTGGATGCCATAGAAGAAAAACTGGCCGGGAGCACTCTTTGAGGATCGGTGTATTTTGTCCAAACTGGGTGGGCGATGCGGTCATGTCCTTGCCTTTTTTAAACGCCTGCCGTCAGGAAAATCCGAAGGCCGTCGTCTTGGTTATTTGCAAATCCTGGGTTGCGCCCATTTTTGAAAACCACCCAGCCATTGATGGTATCATTGCTTTTCAAAAAAAAGATCTGAACGGATTTAGGTCAACCGGCAATTCTGGTCGGAGTCTAACCGCCCTGGACCTGGATCAATTTTACTTGTTGTCCGACTCCTTCCGCGCGGCTTATTTAGCCAACAAGTCAGAGACACCCCATCGGATCGGGTATCCCGGGCAGGGACGATCCAAACTGCTTACGGAAGTTATCCCCCGGCCAAAAGCAGCCATGCATCGTTCCCGGCAGTATCTCCATTTATTGAACCAATCTCAAGTTGATATGAAACTTGATCTTGGGGGCATAGAATTGCGGGAGGAAGAAAAACTGTGGGCAACCCAAGAATTGACGCAGATAGGCTTATCCAATCCAATTGCTTTGTTCCCTTTCAGCGTTGCCTCATCCCGCAGTATTCCCGAACTAAAGATGTTGGAAATATTGGACAAAACTTCAGAGCCCATTATAATCTTTGGTGGAGCTGGAGACAAAACTAAAAGTGAGATTTTGGTTGAGGCTGCCCAAAAGGAAAATATTCGGTCTGTCGCCGGGCATTACGGACTCAGAAAAAGTATGGCCTTAATATCACAGTGTAAGGGTGCCATTGCTGCCGATAGTGGTTTGGGGCATATTTCTGCAAACCTCGAAGTACCAACCGTGTCCCTTTTTGGTGCAGGCGATTCGGAATTAACAGGCCCCATCGGCGTGAAGACACACATTATAAATGAAAATGTGCATTGCAGTCCCTGTTTAAAAAATAAATGTCATAACAGGAGTGAGCCGCTCCTCTGCCTGAATACCATTCCCCTGGAATCTCCTTGGGAGAATTTGCAAAAATTAATGGATTAATCCTGGGAGGATTGAGAGAAGTGCGCCAAGTTTTGCCCGGCTTTTTCTAAAAGCCCCTTTTTTGTTGCCGTAAAAACGGCGCCTGTGTCAGGAGAAACAGGTTCATCTTTTATCGTTTCAATTTTGCCCGCTTCGATCTTTCCGCCTGAAAGCCGAAATTCCATTTTCCAATTTTCATCAGCAATAAGGAATCTTTTCGGACGATCTGTAATCTGGCATTCTTGAACCAGGGCGTAGTCCAGATTCTCATCAAAATTTAAAAGAGACTTTCCAGAGAGGAATTGGTTATATGGGATTGAGATACCCATATAATCCATGATGGTGGGCATGACATCCGCATGACTTGTGATTTTAAATTGTGATTCCGGCTCGCCCGGGATGTGCATGGCAAACGGCGTTGAAGATTGTACATTCTTAAACGAATAAGAGTGGGCGAATCGTCCAAATTCATTGAATTCTTCGCCATGATCTCCTGTAACCACAAGAATTGTATTTTCCCATTGTCCGCTTTTTTTGATTTCATCCACAATCTTGGTAATGAGGTGATCCACATAATGGGCGCTGTTTTTATAGCGGTTAAAGACCAAGTCTGATTCCTGCTGGAGGCCCTTTTCATAAATCTGGAAATGGCGTTTGATATAAGGCTCAAACTTCCCAAAGGCTTCAGGGAAATAATAATTGTAATGGGTGGAGTAAAACCAAAGATAACTTAGGCTGGGGCCGGCCTTGTTCTCATCTGTGAAATTGGCCATGAATTCTTCCACCATCATTTCATCCCATTTGTACAGGTCACTGCGCTTTACCATTGGGTGTCCCAATCCGCCGCCGTATCCGGTAAAATTATAGACCTCATCAAACGCATCCGTAAAGATGTGCTTATCCATGTCCGAGTAACCCAGGGCCGTCGTGGTGTATACATCAATTTGGTAATCGAGTTGGTCGAAGACGGATAAAACGGATGGCTGCAATTCCTTTTTGTAGGAGGGATACCAGTAGAAGGGGGTAAGGCCGGTGAGAATACCGAATGTCCCGGCACCGGTGCAATTGCTGTTGCTGAAATGCTGTTTACTGGAAATCCAGGCCTTGCTGAATTGATTCAGGTTGGGCATGATTTCAGGATTATTCATGTCCGAGCGGAGACTTTCAAAAACGAGGAATACAATATTTACATCCTTTTTCTCCGCCGTCACATTGGATAATTGATCGGCCACTTGGGATTGTGCATCCAGGAAATCGGTCTCGAAATCCCAAGTGATTTTGGCCGCTTCACGCTCCGCTTCAGACGGTGCATTCAGGATTGGCGTCCACACCTTGCTCATTCTCAGGGGGGTATAGGAAGGAACGGAATTCCAATTCCGGTTCATTGGTTCTCGATCTGTGTAATGAAAGAAAGAAAAGAATAATTTTTCCAGGATGGATAAGTAAAGCAGGATTTTAAAACCGACTTTTACATTATTTGAAAAAACAGAAGGGGTTCGATCTCGTTTATTTCGGTAGAGCCAATCGGAAGCAAAAAGGGTGGCCGCCACCCAAACTATGATTCCCACAAAACGGAAAACCAAACCCAGGATATCCGAGGTCTGAACGCCCATATCCTGCATGACGCCTGCCTCGAACAGAATGGCAAATAATTTTACATTAAAATGGTCTCGGTAGATGGAAAGGACTTTGTCATCAATGGCTGTGAAAAAATAGATGAAACCGAAAAGAGCGACGGCCAAATAGCGAAAACGATACTCATCCGATTTAAAAATTCTGGCAAAGCCCTTGGTAACTCCTTTAGTAATGAGGACTAGGAAGAAGGGTGTGTTCAGGGTCATAAAAAAGAGAAATATACCCATTTCCCCCTGACTGAGATAAATGGCTGAATTAAAAATATAGATCAGCAGGGCCAGCCAGTTCAGTAAATAGAATACCGTGAGTCTTGTCATGTTGAAATCAATCTTTTTGCTTGAAAACTGAGGATAGAAATTAAACTGATATTTTATTTTTCATCACAAGAACTATCGGCGGTAATTTCCCCGCCTATGAAAGCTGTAATCCTCGCTGCGGGCGTATCCCGCCGGTTATACCCCGTAACATATGAAATTCCCAAATGCCTCATCGAAGTAGGAGGGAAACCGATTTTAGACCGCCAGTTGGAAGCCCTTCAATCATCGGGAATTACCGATATCATCATGGTGGTAGGCTATTACCGCGAAGCTATCATGGAACACATCTGCGAGAATTTCCCCAAAATCAATTTTGAATTCGTGATCAACCATCATTATTTCGAGACCAATACAGCTTATTCACTGCGCCTCTGTAATGCCGCCATCAATGGCGGCCCATTTATTCTCATGAATGCGGATGTGCTTTATCCTAATGAAGTTTTGAACCGTGTCCTCAATGCCAACCACGAGACTGCTTTAGCCGTAGAGATCAAACCATGCGGACGTGAAGAAGTAAAGGTCATTGAAGGGGAGGACAATCGCCTTGTAGCCATTGGGAAGGAATTGATCGAAAGCAATTCCTTGGGTGAATTCATTGGGGTTGCCAAATTTTCCTCTGAATTTTCATCTGCCTTTGGGCAATCACTGGATCGTCTCATTGAAGCCGGTGGCTCTGCTGATTATTTTGAAGCAGCCATTCATCCGCTCATGTCTGAGCACCAAGTCTATTATGAGAATGTGTCGGATCTGCCCTGTATCGAAATTGATTTTATTGAGGACCTTGAAAAGGCCCGTGAACTGGTTCAATCGGACTGGTTCAACTAAGGTTTCGTGTTTCCTGATCACCTTATCATCGACTTCGACAGCACCTTTATCACCAAAGAATCTTTGGATGAACTGGCCCATGCTGCCCTAAAGGATCATCCCGAGAAATCCGATCGATTGGGAAAAATTGAAGCCCTCACCAATGCAGGAATGGCAGGGGAGATTGCCTTTGATGAATCCCTTTCCCGACGGATGGTCCTGCTGGAAGCAAACCGGGAAAACGTTCGTGAAGTCACATGGGCATTAGCTAAAAAAGTGACGCCGTCATTTGAAAAGAATAAAAATATAATTCGAAAATATAGTGAAAGGATTTTGATCATTTCCGGAGGATTTCGCGAAATGATTATTCCCATCGTGTCTGAATTTGGCATTCCAGCCGCAAACGTTTTCGCCAATGAGTTTATTTATGATGGCGATGGCTGTATCACCCAAGTTGACGCCGAAAATGTCATGGCTCAATCCGGTGGTAAAGTGGCCCAGGCAAAGGAACTTGGATTAGCGGGGGTAATTCACATCATTGGTGACGGCTTTACCGATTACCAACTGAAATCGGAAGGCCCCGCATCTCGTTTTTATGCATTCGTTGAGAACGTCCAGCGGGAGAAGGTCTGTTCACTGGCCGATGGCATTCTCCACAGTTTCGATGAATACTTAGAAATTGTCCTCGATTAGACCGATATATATTCTTCAAAATTCCCTAAATTGGGTTTCAATTTAGACTCATTTATTTGAATTAAGGTTCTTATGCTTCAGAAAGTACTTACAGAGAAAATCTCCCAGTGGCAAGATGAAGTTCGTGCAATTCTAAAAGAAAAAGGGGATGTTAAAATTAGTGATGTAACTGTATCTCAGGCCTACGGCGGGATGCGTGGCATTAGAGGGCTGACCTGTGAAACCTCAGCAGTCTCAGCCGATAAAGGACTCATCATCCGCGGTTACCCTTTGTTGGATATTACCCATATTTCACCCGAAGAAGTTTTTTATCTATTACTCACGGGGGATTTACCGGATTCCGAAGCTCTGGCCGATATCCAAAACCAGTTAAAAAAACACCAGGAAGTCCCTGGTTATGTGTGGGATATCCTGGAATCAATGCCGAAAAATTCACATCCCATGACCATGTTCACCACCGCCATTCAAAGCATGCAAGTGGACAGCCTCTTCGCATCAAAATACGATGGGGGGATTCCTAAAACCGATTATTGGAAGTGGACCTTGGAAGACGGCATACGCTTGGTGGCCAAGCTCACGGGCATTGGTGCCGGTATTTACAGGATGCGTTTTAATAAAGGCAACCGGATTGCCCATGACGATTCATTGGATTGGGCAGGCAATTTTGCCCACATGCTGGGGATTGAAGATGACGATTTCAAGAAATTGATGCGCTTATACCTCATGCTCCACTGCGACCACGAAGGCGGTAATGTCAGTGCCTTTAGTGCTCTGACGGTTGCATCAGCCCTGTCTTCACCTTATTTATCCGTATCGGCCGGGTTGAATGGTTTGGCCGGACCACTCCATGGATTAGCCAACCAGGAATGTTTAAAATTTGTTTTAGAGGTTCGGGATCATTTCAATGGCGCCCCATCCACAGATGAACTAAAACAATTTTGCTGGGACCGCCTCAATGGTGGCCGTGTTATCCCGGGATACGGTCATGCTGTACTCCGCTGCCCCGATCCCCGCTTTACAGCTTTCATGGCTTTCGGTAAGGATCATATTGAAAATGACGATGTTTTTTCTATCGTCCAATCCTTATTCGAAGTAGTGCCCCCTGTTTTGCAAGAACAGGGCAAAGCCAAAAATCCCTGGCCCAATGTAGATGCCGCATCCGGATCCCTGCTCTATTACTACGGGTTAACGGAATTTAATTATTACACCGTTCTGTTCAGCATATCCCGCGCCATGGGAATGATCTCCCAGATGGTCATCAACCGTGCCCTTGGGGTTCCCATCACACGGCCGAAATCAGTCACCAGTGAATGGATCAAAGAAAATACTTGAGGGACGAATTTGTAATCCCTGGGAGAATGCCGTAAATTCAATAAACCGGAGACCTGATTATGCAAAGCGAATTTGATGATGAATTAACCCGCATGGATGAACTGGAACAGGCTACAGATGCCCCCATCAACAAAGCCCTGTCCCTTAATGATGCCATATCAAACCTGGAATTAAGGTATCACCCCACCGTGCAGACGGGCACATCGCTTCAAGCTGTCATTGATATTCTCCGTGAAAAAAAAGTGGGTTGCGTCATGGTGGAATCGGATGGAACTATCGAGGGTGTCATGACCGAACGCGATTTTCTCCTGCGCGCAATTTCCAAAGGATTGGATACTGAAAAAGCCATTATTGATGATTTTATGACATCCAATCCTGAGACCCTCCAAGCTGATGATCCCATTGCTTTTGCCCTCAATAAAATGCACGTTTTCGGGATCCGCCACATTCCTATTCTGAATGCGGATAATTCCATTCACGGCATGGTGTCCGTTAAGGATGTGATTGCCCATATCGGGAATTATTATGCTGAGCAAATTGTGAATTTACCTCCCCAACCTGACCGAAAGGCTTTGGATCGTCCTGAAGGGGGATGATATCCCCAAAGAAAATATCCACACAATTCGATTTTGTGAACCGTTAAAATTCAGGCGGTTCATCCTCATTAATTTTGCCATCCTTTTTCTTTCAGGATGCGCATCACACGCGACCATCAATCCCCATTTACCGGAAGCCGGTAAGGTTAAAAAAGGATACGCCCTGTCCACGGAAAACTTTTTTCCCTATCTATGGTATCGAAAAGGGCTCACGGATAAAAGTGAAATCGGATTTCGCCTAGGATTGCCGATCTATGGTTCCGGAATTGATTACAGCCGCGTACTCTATCAAAAGGATAATAAATGGGATATGATCAACCTGGCCTGGTCTGTGAACCCCAACTTTAATATTGACGCCACCTATTATAAATTTAAAACAAAGAAAGGGAATGACGGATTTTTGAAATCACGCTGGTGGGGGCTGCGGGGCATGGTCATACGGAATGGCATCACCAACCATGCCAGTAATCGATTGGGGTTACTCATTGGATTTCAATCCAATCCCCGCTGGGGAATGGAATTGGGTTATTTTCACGATCCCACATCCATGCCCATAACAGAATTATTAAACCCCAAGTGGGATCCCACAGCCGAAGGGGCCTCTCCACGATTTGCCGATAAACCCATGAAGGATGAGGCCACCGGATTCCCGTCTGAATATTCCCGTCTGACCGGATTACATATCAGCATTTTCTTTGACCTGGATGCGCCCAAAAAGAAAAAGTAGATTTTCTTTTTTAGTTTCTAATTTTCGCACCTCAAAATGTCCCTTCCCGATAAAATCAAATCCTTCTTCGATCGTGTTGTCACCTCAAACTATGACGGCCCCTCAACCAATCATCCAATAATTTGTTTAAATGCGCTCAAAAACGTCCTAGGTGATAATCGGCAAACCCCGTCTCAACCAATGCTGGACGCCATGGCAGAACTGGCCGAACGATTTCCGCAACGAACCAACGATCAGGCCGTTCTGGATCGTGCCGCAAAGGATGATTTGGGTCTCACTGTTTTCATTTCCGACTTGGAAGATGCTTGCCAAACTGGAAACCCACTTGAAATGGAAACAGAAGCGGCCCGCCTCCAATGGGTGAGTGAAAATGGTCTGGGCGGACTGGAAGTCCTCATTGAAGTGGCCCTCCAGGATTTTGACCGCTTGGGCTTGTTCGCTTATCATCTGCAACGGGCAAATGCTTTTAATCAGGATGTGAAAAAAACGTGGCCCTACACCCGGTGTCTTTTGAGGGAAATTTCGAAATCACCATTACCCGAACCCCATGACAAAGTGGACTTTAATCCAAGTATCATGGATCAAGTGCCAAGCGATCGAGGACGTTTAAAAAATATGGCAGCGGCAAGACGATTGTGGGATGGGGACTATATTCGAATTAATGGGATTCAAAGAGAGGTATCCAATTGGTTGAGTACTGTTACTGTTGGCGAAAGTTCGGACAAAAATATTGTAGATGGTCTTGAAGATTATATAAAAAATAGCGGTAACTTTTTCATTCAAATGGCAGAGAATTTGATCGGAAATCCCGAGTGGGAAACCAAGATCATCCAACTGGAAGCATTACGGTATTTTGCGAAAAACGGATCTCCGAAAAATCTGTCCATCATTTCATCCCACTTGAAGGAACTTACTTAATGAACATTGGCGGCTACGACCTCTATAGCATCGAAACCAGTCGGTTCGGGCTGGATGGGGGCGCCATGTTTGGCATTATCCCTAAACCCATGTGGGAAAAAGAAGTCCCTGCCGATGACCAAAACCGCATTGGAATGGTGACGCGCTCCCTGCTTTTGGTGGGCCATGATCGAAAGATTATTGTGGACACGGGCAATGGTGACAAATGGCAGGACAAATTCAAAGCCATCTATAATATTGATACAGAAACGGTGAATTTGAATTCTTCATTGGCCAAGCATGGATTTACTACCGATGATATTACGGATGTCTTTTGTACCCACATGCATTTTGACCATATTGGCGGCAATACCACATTGGTTGATGGCAAATTGGAACCGGTCTTCCCCAACGCCACCTATTGGATGCAGCAAGAGAATTGGGATTTGGCCAATTCCCCGTCCGAAAAAGATCAAGGCAGTTTTATGGAAGCGGATTGGTCCGTATTGGCTGAAAATGGCATGATCCAAATCGTGGATGGGAAAGAATCCTTTTTACCCGGCGTAACCATGGAAATGTCTTATGGACATACCACAGGTATGATGCTGCCCAAAGTTCAGGATAGCAGCAATACCATTGTTTATATGGCGGACCTTATTCCCATGGCGGCCCACATCCCTTTGCCTTGGGTTATGGCCTACGACATCAATCCAGTCCTTACGGTTCAGGAAAAGCGGGCGTTTCTTCCCAAAGCCGTGGATGAAAACTGGATCCTCTTTTTTGAGCATGACCCAACCCATCAAGCATGCACCGTTCATTATGACGGAAAGCACTATCGCCTGAAAGATTCGGTATCCATCAGTGAGTGAAGCGGCCGAAATGGAAGCCCTTTTTCAAAAGGGTTTGGTTGAATATGAAAAGGGCGATTATTTTGAAGCCCACGAAGCCTGGGAGGACCTATGGTCCGATTATTATTTACCCGATCGAAAATTCGTTCAAGGCCTCATTCAATTGGCCGTGAGCTTTGTCCATTTAGGGAATGGGAATATGACCGGCGCCCGGAATCTCCTGAAAAAGTGCCAAAATAAATTTGCCGATTTTCATGGCATCCAGCGGCAGATCAATGTGGATGAATTGAAGTCCGCCATTGAAGCGGTTGATCTCGTATATCAAGATATGGAAAACACATCAGAATTTGACTGGGACTTGGTCCCGAATTTGAAAGGATAGGATGAACAATATTGCACTTTTTGTAAAGGATTTTCAGAAAGGGACTGAACTCTCAGACCGTCTCGCTACGGCGGAAATGAATGTGACTTTTGCCGAATCCACTTATGATATTCCGGATCAATGCAAAGTGGGTATAATCGATCTGGATGATGAAAAATTTGGGAATGTCCAATTTGTTTCCGAACTCAACAGCAAAACACAACTCACCCTTTTGGGTTATATGGGTAAAGTCCATAAAGAAACACGGGATAAACTAAAGTCCGCCGGTTGTGATATGGTGATTTCAAAAGCGTCCATCGTCAAAAATGTTCAATCATTGGTTCAAGAATTGGTCAAGTGAGAGAGAGTAAAGCCAAAAAAATCGAAAGGGCAGGAGAAGTGTATGAAACACTTTTGACCGCTTACCCCGATGCGAAATGCTCTCTTCATTATTCTACTGCTCATGAATTATTGGTCGCCACCATTCTTTCGGCTCAATGCACGGATCATCGCGTAAACCAAGTCACCCCGGCATTATTTCAAAAATATAATTCCCCTGAAGATTTTGCATATTGTGATGTGAGTGTACTGGCGAAAGATGTCCATTCTTGCGGTTATCACAATCAAAAAGCCAAATCCATTCAAGGGGCCAGCTTAAAAATTGTTGAGGAGCATGGGGGTGAAGTCCCGGACATTATGGATGAATTGGTGAAACTCCCGGGCGTGGGGCGCAAAACCGCCAACTGTGTGTTGGGTGAAATCTACAATGTACCCTCCATGGTGATTGACACCCACATGGTGCGGATTATGAATCTGCTCAAATTCACCAATACCAAAGATGCGAAAAAAATTGAATTTGAGTTGATGGATTTATTTGAAGACAAACACTGGGTCAAGCTCACCCATTTGATCATCGATCATGGTCGTGCCGTATGCATCGCCCGTCGCCCTCAGTGTGGCACTTGTGTTATTAAGGGTGTTTGTCCGTCGGCTATTGTATAAAACTATTCGAGCATGACCATTTTTTGAGATTTAATGAAATTATTTTCATTCTTACCAACTGCCACAATCCGATAAATATAAACCCCGCTTGGAACAGACACCCCAAAGGCGTCCATACATCCTGTCCCATGAGGTTTTATATCTTCAACCTGACATAGCTGTTTTCTTTTAAGCTGTATTTGATGGTTGTGAAGGGATTGAATGGATTCTGATGAATTGGTTTTAAAGAGTTTTCTAATGGAACTGAATAGGTTTTAGGGGCCACATGAGTATACCTATAAGATTTTACTCCTCTGGCTTGGGCTTTTGGGATTATCAAGATTATTTAATAGAAGACTTATCGCTGCGATACATGCCGATTTTAGTACCTGCATAAATGAACCCATTTGAATCGATGGCGAGTGAATATATTTTTTTATTATCCGGTAATCCTTCGCTGATTTTTTCCCAAATCTCACCATTGTCTATGGACCGAAAGACACCTTGATCTGTGCCCGCGAATAGATGCCCTGCTGAATTTTCCGCCATTGAATGAATTTCTTCTGCCTCCAGACTTGTCAATTCTTCCCAATGATTACTTCCATTTTTCATTCTTAATAATCTTCTGCCTCCCCAAAAAAGGTCACCACTTGAATGAGTCATCAGAACGTTAATTGTACTATCGATATCACCTAAATCAAACATAACTCCAGAATTGAATTCGACCCATTTATTATTTTCACCAAGACGATAGACACCAAAAGAGTCAGTCCCTACAAATATTTGACCATCCTTATCCTCAGTGAAAGAGAAAACAGAATATGCCATCATTACTCCATCACGCTTTTCACTCCAATTATTACCCTTATCGTCGGAGTAGAGGATTAAAACGTTTACCCCGATGAAAATCTCATCTTGTGAGGAAATAAATATAGTTGTAACAGAACGAGTTCTGGATTTTTCCAAAACTAATTCCCAAGAATACCCATTATTGGTTGAGCAAAAAATATCAGCATTAAAACTTGCATATATATCACCATCACTATTGATAGCAATAGAATGTACAATACCATTATTTACTTTTTCGAATTTTTCGATAACGCGATAAAGACCACTGTCGGCGCCAATAAAAACAGTTCCTTTATTATTTATAGCTATGGAACGAATCCACTGATCATTTAATTCAGGATAAATCGACTGCCATTTTATTTCTGCAGGTTCTTTTTTATCATTACCGGAGATAGTTTTTTTGCAAGCAGTGGGAATGATAATGCTTAGAATCAATAAAACTGTCATTCTAATAATGTTTGCTCTTTTCATCGCTCTATTTCCCTATAAATGTTTATTTATTCATGATTATGTTTTTTTATTGGTCTATTCTCTCGTGCTTTTCCTATAAACCGTTTTTCGTATTTCATCGGAATATAAAGGAGTAAGTATCAATTGATCCCTATTAATTTCGTATAGATATCTAATACTAGTAGGATAGGCAACTTGCTTTACCTGTGGTTTTTTGTCAAAAAGTTCGTCCTGTGATTTGACATATGCCACCATAATCAATCTTAGAACACCAGACTCAATACTATATTCCCCCATTTCCACCCATTTATATCCTACCAATTTTCCTGATGCTTCAATTATTTTCGCCACTTTTTCATAACCACCTTTTTCACTAAATACTATTTCTTGTACTTCATAGACTTTTTGTAGTTTATCTGAACCATTGGTAGAATGATCTTTGGCACTTCTAAAATGCCATGCTCCGATAAGACTTGAATCATATTGTTTGTTAGCATTATGAGGTAAAAGGATATTACCTGTAATTATCCACAAAATAAATACTCCCCACAATGTTACTCTTAAATTCTTCATGATTTTTATCCCTTTTTATTTAATTAACATTAGCTTTCTTGTTCTAGTATAACCCTTTGTCTTGAGATGATAAAAATATATACCCGATGCTAATTGGGAACCATCAAAAGTTACATTGAATTTTCCTGCTGGATGGGAAGTGTTAACTACCAAAGTCCTAACCAGTTGCCCCGTAATATCAAATAATTTCAATTGAACAGATCCAGCTTCTTTAATGGAATATTCAATTGTAGTCACAGGATTGAATGGATTCGGATAATTGTGCGATAATCCATATTGGTCTGGTACAGTCTTGGCTTCATTATTGACAGCCATTTTTAAGATGATTTCACGGAAATTTATTGACCTTACAGGAGTAAAATCGGAGTAGTTGTTTTGGTGTGACCTTGCCCGCAATTTATACTCAGCGTTCTCAAAATTGGCAAATTTCCATATATTTATTTCCTGATCTACATAATTAGTTGCTTCAGTACCTAAATCAGCTATTTTAATCCAAGATTCTTGATTTATTCTTCTTTCAATTGAATATCCTTTAAGGTACGGTTCATTATTTTTATTCCAAGTTAATTTTGGCCGATAGTCAGGCCAAGAAGGATAAATGCTAATCTGAAAGTTATTTGGAACTGAAATAGGAAGATTAAAACAGGATTGAACGGGTACACCGGATAATTTCCGATTATCTCCGAGGGTATAAAGAATTTTGTGTAAATGGTCAAAATGCTTAAAGTAAAAAGATAAA
>CAYFJU010000007.1:0-59554 GCA_964343505.1 uncultured bacterium | reverse complement strand
TTCCAGGGCTTCTTTAAACACTCAAACTGTAAACCATGTCTATGGGAAGACACTGTATTCTATGCACGGGCAAATTGTTTTCCACTGAGCTGAACAACAGCCCCTTTCAGTTCCAATTTTAACAACATGGTCAACGCCTGAGTCATTTCAAGATCTCCGCTCGAAACAATGTCATCAATATGTTTTGGATCATCCGCTAACAAATCGACCAGTGCATGCTCCTCTTTCGTTAAATGAAGATTCAATTTTTGTTGAACTGGATCTCCTGGGGTAAACAATTGATGCTTAATATGATCCAGTATTTGAGCACCAGACTCCACAGGAATTGCACCATTTCTGATTAAGCGGTTACACCCTACACTCATTTTATCTGTAAGGCGACCGGGGACAGCAAACACTTCTCTGTTTTGATCAATGGCATTTAATGCTGTTAGGATTGCACCACTTCTATTCCCTGCTTCCACAACGATTGTACCGTGACTCAGGCCGCTTATGATCCTGTTCCGCTGAGGAAAGTTCCCAGCATCGGGATTGGTGCCGATTGGGAATTCAGATATGACAGACCCATTCTCGCAGATCATATCAGCCAATTTTTTGTTTTCGGAGGGATAAATAAAATCGATTCCGTTCCCCAAAACAGCCAGGGTTTTCCCGCCATCATTAATCGTTTTCCGATGGGCTAAACTATCGACGCCCCTGGCAAGTCCGCTGACAATGCTTAAATCAGATGAAACCAATTCTGAAACAATCGAGTTGGTAATTTTTTTACCGTAAGCGGTGATATTCCGCGTACCGACAACACCAATGCAATCCGCTTCTTTTTCCAGGGGCTTTCCTTTGATATAAAGTAGGACGGGCGGATCATATATTTTCTTCAGCAGTATTGGATAATCATCATCCCAGAATGATACAATGGATGCACCAACTTTTTGAGATCGCTCCAATTCTTTTTTACCAAAATTCTGGTCAGTATAAGAATGAATGGCCCTTGCGGTTTTAAGATCAACACCGGGCGCTTGACAAAATTCTTCAGAAGATAATGCAAAAATCTCAGCATCCCATCCAAAATGTGAAACAATGGATCGCACCCGCTGTGGGCCCAGGCCTTTTACATTTAAAAGGTTCAGGATTTGGATGAGTGCATTATGCTTCATCTAATCGTTTGGATATTTCCTTAACTAGTTCCGTCATTCCATCCCCCGTTACAGCAGATATTTCCATAAGGTATTCTGGAATCTGCACCCATTTATCCTGATCGATTTCATGAAGAATATCCCCTTTGGTCCGTACCAGAATTATGGGCTTAATCAATAGGGATGAATTGTAGGATTTAAGTTCATTTTTCAGCGCTTCAAAAGCAAACGCCGGATTTTCTTCGATACCGTCAATTAGAAATAATAAAAGTCGGTTTCTTTCGATATGCCGTAAGAATTGGAGACCTAACCCTTTTCCTTTGCTGGCGCCTTCAATCAATCCGGGAATATCCGCCATGAGAAATGAATTGAATGGGCCTGATTTTACAATACCTAAATGTGGTTCCAACGTGGTAAAAGGATAATCGGCAATCTTTGGGCGCGCTTTGGATAAAACGGATAATAATGTTGATTTCCCTGCATTGGGAAAACCCACCAACCCCACATCAGCCAATATTTTCAGTTCAAACTCAAAATGACCCGATTCACCCGCAGTCCCCGGCTGGGCGTAACGCGGTGTCTGATGCGTAGAAGATTTGAAATTGACATTTCCTTTCCCACCTTTCCCACCACGGCAAATGATATGTTTCTGACCCAATGCATCAAAATCGGCCACAACTTCTTTTGTTTCGATATTTCGAATGATAGTTCCTAAAGGAACCTTAATTAGGATATCATCCCCATTCTTCCCCGTTTTTAAACTGGACGAACCGGGGGAACCATTTCTGGCTTTGTAAATTCTTGCGTAGCGAATATCCTGCAAGGTATGCAGGTTCGTGTCAGCTTGGGCAATAATATTACCGCCATGACCACCATTACCGCCATCGGGACCGCCTTTTGAGACAAACTTCTCCCTGCGGAATGAAACACATCCCGGGCCGCCTTTTCCGGCGTGGAGTTCGACTTTTGTATAATCAATAAACATGATTGAAAATAAAAAAGTGCATAATACCCTACACACCTTTCCTGATAAAAATCCTTGTCAATTCATTAGAAGGCTAAGAAAAACGCATAATGAAATACACCCTGCTCTGCGAGCACCCCTCTTGATAGAGGGGACTATTTGGTGTTTTTCAACGCCTTCATTACATATTGGCGATGATGGCCTTTCCAAAACCGGAACAGGAAACTTTTGTCGCGTCGTCCATCAGGCGGTGAAAATCGTAGGTGACAGTTCTTGCGTCAATGGCGCCCTCAATCCCCTTCGTGATCAAATCAGCTGCTTCCTGCCAACCGATATGTTCCAGCATCATAACACCGGACAAAATCACTGAAGAAGGATTAACCATATCCTTGCCGGCATACTTGGGAGCCGTGCCGTGGGTTGCCTCAAAAATAGCATGACCGGTGGTATAGTTGATATTGGCGCCGGGTGCGATACCGATACCGCCAACAATTGCAGCTAAGGCATCGGATATATAATCGCCATTCAGGTTGAGTGTTGCAATAACATCATACTCACCGGGACGTAATAAAATCTGTTGTAAAAATGCATCGGCAATCACATCCTTAACGATGAGTTGTTTCCCATTATTATCGATCACCTGCCAGGGGCCGCCTTCATAATCTTGTGAATCGTATTCACGCTTGGCTAATTCATATCCCCATTCCTTGAATTTACCTTCGGTAAACTTCATGATGTTACCCTTGTGGACCAGGGTGAGGGTATCGCGGTCATGAGCGATCGCATAATCCAAAGCCGCTTTTACGACGCGTTCCGTCCCTTCAATCGACACTGGTTTTACACCTAAAGATGCGGTATCGGGGAAGCGAATATTAGTCACACCCATTTCTTCTGTCAGGAATGTTTTTACTTTTTCCACTTCTTCCGTGCCATGCATCCATTCAATTCCGGCATAGATGTCTTCCGTATTTTCCCGGAAAATGATCATATCAACCAGTTCTGGGTTTTTTACCGGAGAAGGTACACCATTGAACCATCTGACAGGACGCACACAGGCGTAGAGATCCAGGATTTGTCTCAAGGCCACATTCAGGGAACGTATACCGCCGCCAACCGGTGTAGTTAAGGGACCTTTGATTGCAATTAAGTATTCCCGAATCGTATCCAGCGTTTCATCCGGAAGCCAGGAACCAGTCATTTCATTTGCTTTTTCCCCGGCTAACACTTCCTGCCAAACAATGGATTTATCACCATGATACGCTTTGGTCACAGCAGCATCAAATACCATTTGAGATGCATACCAAATATCGGAACCAATCCCATCTCCTTCGATAAATGGGATAATGGGATGGTTCGGGACATTTAACTGGCCCCCATTTAAAGTAATTTTTTCACCCTGTTTCACGTCACTCATGTTTTTGCACTTTCTTTTACCGGTTTCTTCTTCGTTTCTTTTTTCTTTTTTGGTGCCGTCTTTTGTTCGGATGAATTCTTTTTGGCATAATCCGTGAGATAAAACCCACTCCCTTTGAATATGAGTCCAGAACCCCCGCTGACTAAACGACGTACTTCCCCCCGACATTCAGGACAATTTTCCAGCCGGGCGTCCGACATGGCTTGAAAATATTCAAATGTATGGTCACAATTTTGACATTTATAGTCGTATGTAGGCATCAGTATTGTAAATCCCTAAAAATGGACGTGGAATTTAAAGAATATGGAGAATTATTACCTTCGGTAAAGTAACCGAAAAAAAAGAAAATCAGCTGCGATTGAATTTTTGATTCAATTTATCCAATACATTGGCCGGGACAAATTTTGTGATGTCACCTTTAAGACGTGCCACATCTTTAACCAAACTGGAATTCAAATGGATATAATTTTCCGCTGTAACCATCAGTAAAGTAGACACGTCCGAATTAAGATGATGATTCATGGTTGCCATTTGGAATTCAAGTTCAAAATCAGTTACGTGACGCAATCCACGGATCAGTGCGATTGCATTAAGTTTCCGTGCATAATTGGCCACCAGCCCATCGGTAGACTGGGCTTCCACATTTTCAATATGCTGAGTCGAACCCAAAATCATTTCAATGCGTTCTTCTGCCGTGAAAAGTGGATTCTTCTCCGCATTCACTGCAATGACGAAAATGATTTTATCAAACAATTTTGATGCCCGTTCGGCGATATCAATATGCCCGCGGTGGATCGGATCAAACGTCCCCGGATATATTACTGTTCTCATTTCTCCTTTTTCCAGAAAGTCAGTTGTGTGTCACCGTATAGCTTCACTCTTGCCGGTGAAATTGAGAAATCCCGCGGTGAAGATTCAAGTACTAAAAATCTATTCTCATTTAAGCGATTAAGCCCTGTTTCCACCACTAAATCTGTATCCGGATAACGGTATGGCGGGTCGGCCAGAATTAAATCAAATTGACCACATTTGTTCAGAAATTTGAGTGTATCTGTCCGATAATAATTAAACTGGGTTTGGGTAAAAACAGACCCATTCATTTTTAACAGGGATGTCACTCGTATACTGGATTCAACAAAAGTAACCGATTCGGCACCGCGGCTGGCAGCCTCAAAACCGATAATACCCGATCCTGCAAAAAGGTCCAACACATGATAGCCGGATAAATCCCCAAGGATATCGAATAAACTCTTCCGGACTAAGGATGTCGTAGGACGGTATGGTGCATTTGCAACCGTTTTTATCCGACGGCCCTTATAACAACCAGCCTGGATTTGCATAGCCTAATCCTGAGATTCCGGTAGTGAAGAAAAATAAAGTGAAATATAAAAAATGGCTAACGGTCTCATATTTTCAGAATTAACCGTATAAACAAATTTCTCTAAAGCCAGATTTTTACCGGCCGAGGAAAACTTTAATAAAATTTGATTGATATTTTCAGCGCCGCTGATCCGGGCAATAACGGGGATTTGTGTTCGATTTTCTCGCTCAATCGGGTCGAGAACTTTTAAGAATGATTGCGCAATATTTAAAACATAGGATTGGAATTCTTCAAGGGAGAATTCCGTTTGCATAGCGGACCGGCTGACCGATGGATAATTCACTAAATAACCATGTTTAAATTGGTTTTCACCATTCACCTGGCGCAGGGAATAATTCAATACATCGCCAATGGAATCTATGGGTGCATCCATTGTTTTACTCCCTACCAGTTCTAAATCCATTCGGCCGTCACTCATGGATAATAATAGGATTTGATGTGTACCGGATAATTCAATGGCACGGATGGCTGTTGATATCAAACTTTGAGATTTAACCAAAAAATCCGGGACTTCTTTTAAGGCAGTGCTCTCTTCCAGTTCGACAGGTGATACAAATTTCACCGGATTGGCTTCATCGACTTGGGGAGATTCTACAATTGCATTTTGGGGAGTGAGCCTTAATAACTCCGGTTTTTGATCATATATGAGCATGAAACCAATTGTGGCAAAGAAAAACAGGTAAAGTGCCGGCTGGAGGATATTTCTTTTCTTCTTTAGTTTAGGTTTTGGTTTCGTTTTTACTGCTGTCTTTTTTTCTGGTTTAGGCGGAAGGACTTTTGGTTTTTCCGCTACAACCGGTTTTTCATATGCATATTTTTGCAAACCCAGGCGACCGAAAAGATTAAGAGCGACACCTTGAATTGATCCGGTGGCGATTGCCGTTAATACGTAAAGATCCTCCTCCCGGATTTCTTTCGGAATTATCGCCCCTTCAACAATTACCCCCTCCAAGGCAGTCAGTTGTTTAATGCGCCTACCCTTGAAATGGGTCTTTCTTTTATCCGATAATTGTCCCGCGACAATTAACTGGCCCTTGAATGCATCTTGGCCTGTTTCACTGCCCACCCGTGGATGGAGTATCCATTCTTCCTTTAAAAATCGGGCCGTCCCACTTTGAAAACTGTTTTGAGAGTAATGGTAATACCGGTATCCATTTGTTTTCGGGTGGAATACCGTACATCCTTTTTCAGGGCTTAAAGCATAAAATGCACTGGATTCGGTTCCCATCCAGACAGCCTCACCCCCCAATTCCTGGATGGCTAATTTTATCGGTTCGGTAAAAAGGGTGGCTACACGAAGGGCAAAAACGGATTTTGTTTTTCCGTCAAATGACCGGCCAAAATATTCATACGAATTGTCGGACTGCCAGCGCTGGTTCAGGGTCCATTGTGCAAATTCCCATCCATCGTTTTCAGTCATTTCCGAATCCAAGGCCACTAGGACGGACTGACAATAATCATCAGGGATGGTTACATAGACTTGATTTCCTTCAAAGGGGATATCTTCACGGATTAAATGCAGACCCGCATTTAAAACAGAAATAATTTCAGTGTCGGAGTTTTTTAAAACACTGAGGGGTCTTGGAAGTGTTTTATAAGAAAAAGAAGTCAGTAGCGGACGACCATCTTTTACTGACCATTGAGCACATAAAAGATGGCTATCCGATATGGCGAGATGGATCACTTAAAAATAATTACCTATCCCAACTTTTTGTACCATCATCCACAAAACCGTGATTATCCGCCTTAAAGGCGAAGATGGCATAACGTTTTCTAACAACCGTTTCTTCGATGGGGCTGTCCACACGCACTGTATTGCCTTCATCCTTGATGGAAATTAAATATGGTTTTTCCGTAACGGGACAAAAATACATAGAAGAATCGGGCATATAGGAATCATAATAATTCACAACTTCCACCCGTTCAGATTCGACTTCTTCCAATAGGGCAACAAAGTTTGAATCCGCCTGGAATTGGGCTAACCGCTTTTTCTGTATATAGGTTGTGTCATTGCGGGATAAATCTTCCGAATACATTACGATCGTTGCTGTAGTATCCGAAATTGTGTCTCGACGCGTCATAGGGAATCCGAATGTGGTATCAAAATCAACATCATATCCTTTGGGAATATTCACAGAAAATGTATTTCCATTCAAGGTAATCGATTGCTCTCCAAGATAAGTTGAATCGCCGGTCAAAGAATCGCGCACTGAATTCACGACTTGCATTACCCACAATCCATCCGGATTATATTCACCCATAACGGATTTATAAAAATTCTGAGCGTCATACATGTTTTCCATGTAGAAATGACTTTTACCCTCATAAAATTCTTCTTCATCCCAAATGGCTCTGGGTACATAAATACTAATGATTAAGAATAGGAAAGCAAACACGATTGCCACTTCCAAAAGATCGGAATACATTTTTCTTTTTTGAGAAAGTTCTGATTGATTTTTTTCAGACATTTACGTCAGTCCTCTATCTTGATATACGCTTTAATTTTTTCAAATGTTTTAGGGCCTATACCCTTCACCTCCAATAATCCTTCAACCGAATTGAATAATCCATAATCCTCTCTATGAATAATAATTCTTTCCGCAGTTACAGGTCCAACCCCCGGGATTGACATTAAATCCGCTTTATTTGAAGTATTGATATTAACACTTTTTTGGAATTGATTCTGCTTCTTTTCCACAAGGTTTTTTGCTTTTTCTTCCGCAACCCGGTTGGCAGCAGCTTTAAAAGCTAATATTTCCGCTTCCGCTGATGGCACCTCGTTCCCAAACCAATGGCGGTAAGCAGTTACGATCATTCCAAGGGAGATTACACCGAGCAGAAATTTGATGATTAATTTTTCCTGCTGAGTGAAAACGCTCAATCCAGTTCAACCCGCTTAAATACTGGTTCTGATTGTCCATTCAAGGTGGATAATTCTTCAAATAATTTCTTCTGTTGGCGAGACAGAGATTTGGGTGTGTGCACCTGAACTCTGACCAATTGATCTCCTCTTGAAGATCCCCTGACTTTTGGGAAACCCTTACCGCGCATACGTAAAATTTGCCCCGATTGTATTCCGGACGGAATTTTGAGTTTTGCCTTACCTTCCAATGTTGGCACTTCAAGTATTAGTCCCAAGGCCGCCTGGTAAAATTGGATTTGAACTTCCGTAATCACATCTTCACCATTGCGGGTAAATACGGGATGGGCATTTTCTTCAAAGAAGATTATCAAGTCTCCCGATTCATACCCTTTGGGCCCTTTATTCCCCTGCCCATTGAGGGTCATGTAATTGCCTTCGGCGACTCCGGCCGGCACCTTCACCTTTATTTCAACTGCTTTCCGTTGAATACCGTTTCCGCCGCAAGTCCGGCAGGGATTCTCGATAACTTCACCGGATCCATTGCAAACGGGGCATTCCCGAACAACGACGGATTGCCCGAAAAAGGATTGAGACATTTGACGGATTTGCCCTGAGCCGCTGCAATGGCGGCATGAAGTTGGCATAGTCCCTGTCTGGGCGCCACTCCCGGAGCAAGTATCACAGGTTTCGTGGCGTTTGATTTTGATCGTTTTATCGGTACCCCTAACGATATCCGCATAATCGAGCTTCAAAGCCACTTTCAAATCACGTGCTTTTTTAATTCCTCTTCTTCTGCCGCCCCCGCCAAATATTCCGCCAAATGGATCAAAGTCACCCCCAAAAATATCGCCGAAACTGCTGAAGATATCTTCCATGGACATATGGCCCTTGAAACCACCGCCGGGCGCATCACCCATCCCAACGCCGGCATGACCGAACTGATCGTACTGCCTTCTTTTCTGATTATCCGATAGAACAGAATAGGCTTCTGCCGCTTCTTTAAATTTGTGTTCGGCATCATTGTCACCGGGATTTTTATCCGGATGATATTTCATAGCGATCTTTCGATACGCTTTTTTGATTTCATTATCCGTGGCGCTTTTATCTACGCCGATGATGTCGTATAAATCTCTCATGAGGGCGTCTGGTTTACAACAACTTTGGCATGGCGAATCACACGGTCTTTATAGCGATAGCCTTTTTCAAACACTTCCAGGATTTCATTTTCATTTTTTCCTTCTTCAAACCGCATCATCAATGCATCATGAAGTTCTGGATCAACGGTATCACCCGGCTCGGTAAAAGGAACCACTTCGAACTCTTCAAAACGTTTATTAATCTTATTTAAAATGAGATCAATTCCTTCTTTGATTTTTTCAGGGTTTGAATTGCCATTTTCTTCCGACGCTTTAGCTAAACGGTCTAAATCATCCAATACGGATAAGAATCGTTTAATCACCGATTCACCATCATACTTTAACAAATGGATGGTTTCTTTTTCTTTGCGCCGACGATAATTGTCGAATTCAGCTTTCAATCTTAAATGTTTGTCACTTTGGGCTTCAAGATCAGCCTTTAGTGATTCGATTTGTTCTTTAAGCTTGGTCGTAGGTGACTTTTTAGGCGCTTTCTTTTGGGGCTCTTTTTTCACTGTTTTTGCTTTAGAGGGCACTGTGTATAATCTCCGCGAATTTTTCTAAAATAGATTGGACAGACTGATAAGGAATTCGTTTAGGTCCCAGCACCCCTATTCTTCCATGAATCAGTCCGTTGTCAAACTGGGTTGTCATGATTGAACAATCATTCAGGAGTTTATCTTTATTTTCCTTTCCAATTAAGGTTGGGGCTGAATGACTGCTAAAATTTTCTTTAAAATGTTGGTTTAAATATGTTTTTTCCAAAGCGGGAAGCAGGCGTTGGAAAATGGATAAATCCTGAAATTCAGGCTGTTCAAGTAATACATCAGCTGAAGAAGTATATATTGATTTATTCTGCTCTATACGAAAATATTTTGAACAATCATTAATCAATACCTGGACCAGTTCATGGGAATACATTTCCGAGTCAATTAAACGCACTTTAATCGTATCATGGATCTCTTTTAGGGAACAACCAACCAATCGATCCTTCAGGACTTGCGTGATTTTTTGAATAAATGTTGGTTTGATATCTACATCCAAATTGAGCACGATGGATTTCACTAAACCGGTGTCCATCGCCAAAACGAGCATCACACGATCTCCTTTTAGTGAAACCAGTTCAATATCGGTTAGGATACTTTTTTGGTATCCTGAGATCAACACCACCCCAAACATACGACTCACCTTGGCCAGCATAAAGGCTGTAGCGTCCAGCAATTCGTCCACATTAGTTGAAATGGTCAGCAGTTCTTGTTCAATATTTTCTGATAAAGGATCATCCAATGACCGGAATTCCGGTATAGCATTGACATAAAAGCGATACCCAACATCCGTTGGTACACGCCCCCCGGATGTATGGAAATGGGTTAAAAAGCCCTTTTGCTCAAGAGAAGCCATCACATTTCGAATGGTCGCCGGGGATACATTCATGCCATAACACTTCTTAAGATATCCTGAAGAAACAGGTGTGCCGGATTCAATATACCCCTCTACCACTGCAGAAAGGATTTTGGCTTCCCGGTCGGTCAAATTTGGGATTTTACTGGTTGTCATAACGCGGAAAATTAGATGGTTTAATTTCCATCAGTCAAGGAAGGAATCAAGGGTATTCTATCTCAAAAATCTCGAGATAGCCCTGCTGCTCCCCAAAAAACTTATCACCACGCCGATTGATAATAAAATTCCGGTTAATATAAGCGGATCGTATTGAATTTTCAATTTAGTAACGGAGAATATAACGCCAGAACCGAGTTCCAGCCCGACGATAAGTAAACCGGAGGCGAGCAAGGCACCCAATAAACCATGGAATACCCCTTCAATGATAAAAGGTGCCTTTACGAATGCTCGCGTTGCACCAATTAGCTGAAGTGCTTGAATTAATTCTTTTTTCGCATATATCGTTAAACGAACTGTATTGGAAATGATAAATACAGAAATAATCAGAACAAGGATAAGGACGGCACCCATCCCTTGGACAAATTTTTGGTAATACGATTCTATTCTGGAAATCAGTCTCCCTTGGTAACTGACCTCATCAATTTCAGGAAAACTTTTAATTCGTTCAATAATCGGATTCACGTTCAGCGGAGACGCCTGAGACCGGGCCACATTCACCACACAACTGGCGGGTAAAGGATTATATCCGACCAGATCTAATATATTCTCTCCAAATTGGGATTTGAAAATTTTTTCTGCATCTGATTTGGTAATTAAAGTGGTGGAACGAACACCATTAATTTTTTTGAATTCCTTCACCAATTCCACCACTCGTTCGTCAGCCACACTATCCTTAAAAAATACTTCAATCTTATATTTACCCCGCAGGTACTCGATGACTTTATTTGTGTTTTGACTCACAATGATCAAGGAGCCCGCAACGGCCAATGTTAAAAATGCGGAAAAAACAGCCGTAAAAGCAGTGAGCTTATGCCGCCAGAGGTTTTTCATACCCTCGGAAAGTAGGAACATCATTTTATCCATCAGGATTGCCTTACACTCCCATTCTGAATTTCGATGATACGATGTCCTCTCCCTTTGATCAAATTATAGTTATGGGAGGCCATCAGAATGGCAGTGCCTTCCCGATTAATTTCTTCCAATAATTTAATCAATTCGAATGAAGTGACAGGGTCCAGGTTTCCGGTGGGTTCGTCCGCTAAAATAATATCCGGATCTTTTACAAGGGCACGGGCTAAACAGGCCCGCTGCTGTTCGCCGCCGGATAATTCTTCCGGAAAATTATTTTCTTTACCTTCTAAACCCACTTCTTCAATGGATTCTGTCACGCGATCGACAATTTCATCCTGGGCGCACCCGATGACATGTAAAGGTAATGCAATATTTTCAAACAAATTGCGGTCATTCAACAAATGATACTCCTGGAACACCATGCCAATTTTTCTGCGCAGATAGGGGATTTTTCGTGGTTTAATTTTTTCAGAATTAAATTGGTCCACGACCACTTTTCCCACTTGGGGAATCAAATCCATGTAGACGAGCCGCAGGAGTGTGGTCTTCCCAGAACCGGTCGGTCCGATGACAAAAGCATATTCATCATCACCGATACTCAAATTCACATTGGATACACCGCCGCCCTTAGCGTAGGAATAGGAAACGTTATCAAGCCGAATCATGGGATTAATCTAATCTGTTTCAATCGAGGTTAAAACAGGAGATAAAGAAAAACAAAATAGCCCGCAAATAATAGTACAGATACGGATCGATGAATGGGTTGCTGAATTTTCGCAGCCAGGATCATGGCAATCCCATAGGCGATCATAAAAGGGACTTCTAAACCCATGATCGCTGTGGGCGAATCCAGCGGTTTAATTATTGATGCCAACCCCAGGACAGATAAAATATTAAAAATATTCGAGCCCACAATATTGCCCACAGAAATTGCACTTTCCCGGCGAAAAGCAGCCATGGCCGAAGTGGCCAATTCAGGTAAGGAAGTTCCGAAGGCAACCACACTCATTCCGATCACTACTTCAGGTACACCTAAAAAACGCGCCAGGAAAATTGCGCCATCCACAAACAGGTCCGCACCGAAAGCCAGCAGAACGATCCCCGCAAGGATATAGGCCACCATTTTTCCTGTTGAACCATCAAAGCCTGCTGCAGTTTCGGGCTCATCACCATTCGGATTCTTGATGCACATGAGGATATAAAATATGAGGCTGGTGAATAAGACGATCCCCTCAAAGCGGCTTAAACGGCCGTCAAATGCAAATAGAATGAATAAGGCGCAGACACCGAGGTAGATAAAGAGATCGCGCTTTAAATGGCCGTAATTCACAGAAATAGGGAATATGAGCGCGCTGAGCCCCAGCACCAAACCTACATTGGCAATATTCGACCCCACAACATTGCCCACGGCTATGGCAGAACTGCCTTCCATGGCGGCGATGATACTGACCACTAATTCCGGCAGGGATGTACCAAAAGCAACCACTGTCAAGCCGATCACTAAAGTGGGAATACCCAACTGCTTGGCGATACTGGCGGCGCCTTTTACAATCCACTCGGCACCATAGTACAGCATTGCTGAACCGGCAGCCAAAAATAAAAGGCTCATCAGCATTGAATTAATACAAGTTATGTTCGTTAATAAATTCCCAAACCGGCTGCGTCACCATATATCGGATTGTTTTATCTTCCACCCATCTTCTGCGGATCTGTGTGGATGAAATTTCGATTCGGGGAATATTGGCAAATTGAACTTTCGCCAAAATCCAGTTGGGAATATCACTGGGGCGAAACCCCGGACGGATTGCTACAATTAATTGGCATTCTTCTAAAATGGCTTCTGGGTTCTGCCAGGTATGAAATTGTTTCAGCGAATCACTGCCGATTAAATAATATAAATCTTTTCGAGTTAAACCAGTTTGTTCCTTATAGGCCCGAATCGTGTCCAGGGAATATGATATGCCGCCGCGCTTGATCTCAATGTCTGATATTTCAAAATTGGGGTTATCTTTGGTAGCTATCTTGAGCATTTCAAGACGGAGTTCTACCGATGATATTTTGCGCTCTGTTTTATGCGGTGGTATATGCGCGGGGACAAAAACAATTTGATCAAAATGTTCTGCCTCAAAAATCGTTTGAGCAACGATTAAATGGCCAAAATGAGGGGGGTCAAAAGTACCGCCAAATAGACAGGTTTTCATTTAACCTCAATCCGTGTAAATACGCGTCCTTGTTCGAACCATTCTTCTACCAGTTCTGCCATGTCTAATCTTTCAATATTTTTGCGCTTTGAATCAAAATGACTGCGGGCCTCATCCATTTCACCACGGTGGATATAGCATTCAATTATTTTCAAATGGGCCTGATCGATATAGTCCGTATCGTAATATAGGTCTGAAACCTGCTTAAAGGCCAGCAGTGCTGCTTTATACTCTTCCATCTTCATGTAAAGTATACCTGAATCATATGACTTATGAGACAGCTTATTTCTCAAATCTTTAATATCAGCCTGAGCATCCTGGCCATGCTCCGAGTTCGGATAGTCATCGATGAATTCCTGAAGCTTTTTCAGCGCTTTTTCCGTAAAAGTCTGGTCCCGGAAAAATTTAGGCGACAGGGTAACGTATGACTGACAGATGCGATACCGGGCCCGTTCCACGTAGGGACTAAAAGGCATCCTGCGAATCAGACGATCATATTCAGCGATGGCCAATAAATAATCCTTGGCATAATAGTGTGATTCACCAAGATAATACAGCGCGTCATCCCCTAACTCAGTATGGGATGCGCCAATAACCACTATATTAAACTTCTCCTGGGCTTTTGAATATTTCTTTTTATTTAATGCAGTCTTCCCTTTTTCAAATTCTGCATCATAATCGATATCCCCAATGGGTTTATTTCCGGCACATCCCGGTATGAACATTGCCGTACACAATAAAATAGCTGCTGCTATACGCATTAAATGGGTTCTTTCTTTCAATTTTTGAGCGGAGAATTTACCACGTATAGGTGATTCGTACACCCCCAACTCCCCACTTATTTAAGGGATTGAAATTCAGGCTAAATTCAGGGAGATTTTTGGCTTTCCGATTGGCCGTCCACGCCGCTTCCAATCCACTGGTGAGGTGGTTTAACATCACAACCGTTACGGCATAGCGGGAATAATGTTTCAATAAATTGCTCTGATGGCGAAGATTGCGATAATTGTCTTTGCGCTTGGTCAAAATAATGGATTCCACATTGCCTTTCTTAACGGTAAACCAATTTCCCACCGAATCAAAGGGGTCATCATAATCATCATCCCAACCACCGACAAATTGATCATACTTGCCGATATTCTCATAAAAATCACGATTACGAATCACGGCAATCTCTGACCAAGAATATTGATTTACCAGTTCAGCTAATTGATCCGTATGATAATAATTACTACCGATTTTTAATCCGAGCTTATGGGTGCCCATGATGATCTCCCGCCAGCGGTCAGGAAATATTTTTTGTGTATTGGAGTACCATCGATCCAATGCCCAGTGATCATCGCCATAGGCCTCAAAATCACGACGAATATCTTCCGCTCGCCATCCATAATTGATTGAGGAGATCAAGCCGACTGTTTCCACGCCGGCATACAATACCGGTTTCCACCAGGGATCTTCATTCTGAACCTGTCCCCAGCCCGGAATCAAAAATGATTTGAACATGGCTTTGGCCGGTGCGGGGATACCGACCGAATCCTGTTGGATAGGATAGTTTGAAATATCATATGGATTAAATTGGGCAAACCCAATTGTCAGAAATAATGTGAACGGTATAAATCGTTTCATATCAAAATCCGAATAATACGGTGAAGTAAAACCGGTTTTCCTGGCCGTAAATGATAGGTTTCCCATCACCGATATCCATTTTGAAGGTGTCTAAACCACGATGGTATTCTAATCCAATGGCTGTGGGGTAATTATAGAACGAATATCCCTGGAGCCGCAGTTCCACCCCAGCTGATTGTTTCAAACTTAAAACAGAGAATTTTCGATTCCATGCGTCCCCGGTTTGATAGATTAATCCAATTGTACTATGCTGCAGTGTGAACAACCCAAACGGTATATGTTTTTCTCTGAATAATGGTATGCGCAACCCCATTTCGCCGATAGTCATATTGGTACCTTCAATACTGTAAAAGGGATACCCCTTCAACCCGGGCATTCCTCCGGCAAAAAAATGGAAAAACGAATCAGCGGACGCATTGGAAATCCACCCCGCCTGCCCACCAACAGATATCGTCCATCGGTTGGTTTTGGGGATTTCCCATAAATATTTACCGCTGATTTCTGTCCGAACAAGGTTATGATTATTAAATTTCGAAACCAATGTCCCTGATTCAGACAGATCCAATCCATCGATAAATTGATTCCATTCTTTCGCCACATGCAAATTCAATTCAAAACCCACCGGATTAATATTCTGATCGATCCGCCGTTTAAATTGTTTCAATGACCAATTCAATCCGGCCTTATTCCCGCGGAAATAGTCATACCCAATCCCCGATTGAAGCTGAGGCTTGCCTACCACCTGTTCTTTAATTGAAGCACGGTATTGGGACCAATTGCCATATAATTCGAAATTGGAGCCATAAAAGGGAATCCGCATCCCTCCGCGAAATTCAATCAACCTGAATTTGAGATTATTATCTAATTTATAGACGGAATAGGCGGTGCGTTCTTCTGTGTTCCGGGTGAGGTAAAACATTTCTAAAAACATGGTCGGATAAAGATGTTTATACTCGAACAGGAAAAAGAGATCCAGGTCTCTCGATCGATTCACCGAAGCGCCACCGGTGACAGCAACTTTTTCCAATATTTCCGAGGAATAAAAATAGATTCCAGGCTTGAATGTGCCATAATCCATCGTGACGCGGGGCATGGTAAACATAGGCGGAAAATGGTCTTTATATTTTTGAGGTTCAGATTGAACCGTTTCCGTGATGGGGGACGACAATTCTCTGTTCCGCTGAAAATACAAAGGTGTATATCCCACGTGGGTGTCACCCATGATCATTAAAGTATCCAGGATAGCAATTTTATATTGGCCGTTCTCATACAAGGTATAGGCGATTTTTCCACTTTCATGAATATCCGCCATGAAGGCGCCACCGGGGACATTGGTCAAATAGCCTTGTTTATTTTTTCCAATATAGTACAAATTGAAAATCCCGGAACGGTCATCGCTGTAAACCATTTCTTCAGACGCGAAATCAACCTGGCGCTCATCCCACAATTCATTGCTTGTGATGCTGCCGACGGTGCTGTCTAAAAGACTTAAAAAATGAATATCCTTAAAATGGTGGGTTGTCACGTCATAGATCAAACGATCAGTCGCCGAATCATAGTTGAGTCCACTGATGATTTCCCGGTCAGAAAAGTTGGTCAATTGTTCGGTTGATTTTGTATTGAGATCGATCTTAAAAATATTTTGGGTCCCATCCTTTGTGGCCAAATAAAACAAGGCACTGTCTCTTGCACTGAAGACAGGTGAAAAAGCGCGCGCATCCTTAGTGATCCGAAATTCTTTTTTCGCTGAAAAATTGTATTCATAAAGATCATAATACTTGGAGCCAACCTTATTCGGTGTTTTGGCCTTCTTCGAATAATAGATCCCATCCCCGTTCCAGGCCGGTTTAGAATAGACCCCTTTTGCAATTTTTTCGGATGATCCATCCTTTAAATCATGAATAAATAAATCCGTACTGCCGAAATAATCATGATCCTGGTTCGATAAATAGGCGATCTGGGTTCCCTTTTCATTCCAGGTGGGAAATAAGTTCGCCGTACCATCGTTCAGAATAATATCTCCTTTCACCTCATTATCCAAAACCGACTGCGTTAAAGTGTTGTATCGCGCATTCAAAACATTAACAAAATCGCTATAAACTTCTGTTCCGCTTTTCCCTGTGCCATCCTTACCAGTCGCATCCCTGATGCCTTTATTGATGGAATAATTCATCGGTTTACTCAGGGAGGCCATAATCTTTCCCAAGGATTCGGGGCCGTATTTCACGGCCAAATACCGCGACAAGGCAAAACCGGCGTTATAGACCGATTCGTTACCAACCCCGCTTTTGCCGAAGGTATTCATCTCCCGCCAACTGAGCATATTTCCATTTAAGATACGGTCCCGCAGAATCATATCCCGGACTGAATCCCAATTATCCCAATCCGCCCCGGGATACATATACTGGGCCGCCCCCTCAGCCAGCCATGGCGGTACTGCCGTTCCTGGAAGGGGATAACTGACCAGCGTGTTGGGGTATCCATATAAGACATCCGGGCGTTTTTCTTTTTCATAGCCAATCCACTGAACATACCCACCGGGAATTGACTTACCAAATTTCTGCGCCCGCTGAATGGATACAATATGGGTAAATTCGTGGGTGATTACATTCTGCAGCCAGCGATGGGAACCGCGCAGTTCGAAGTCCAGGGGACTCGTCCAAATAATGATCTTATTATCGTAGAAATAAGCGGCGCCGTTGGAAATATCATCCACATCGGTGAATACAATATCAGTCTTATCGAAAGGCTCGTACTGATATAGATCGGTCACGAATGGATAAATACGTTCCGCCACGTAGGCGCCCTCTCGAGCGGACTGTTCAGTCTCACTATAAAAGTGAATCCGAAAATGATCGGTCTCAATGGTCTGCCAATCCAGTTCAGGGTGGTTATAATTCACCTGAGCGAAACCAAATGACATCAATAAAATGAAACGAAGAATCAAACTTGACCTCACGCCGAAATGGGGTTAAAACCCCTCATATTTTGTTGAGTACCTTTACCCCGCCCTGAAGGACGGGGTAAAGGATTTAACACATTTCTGAATAAATCAATAATTATCCCATGCTTTAGCGTAGGGTAATAAGCAACCATAACTCGGGGTTTCAGCCCAATTTGTTTTTTTAGAAATGACCTCATTATTTAATCACACCCACTTTGATGATTTTTTCTTGTGTTTTCCCTGCTTGCTCAACCATCACACGAGCAAGGTATATCCCAGACTCGATATTGGAAACATTCCAAGGCATTTCAATAATATCCTTCAAAATATATGATCCAATATTTGCCTCAGATGGTTTAATAATGACTGATTCCTTTTTGAGAGTCTTAACAGGGAATCCGGCCAAATCAAAAATATTGATACTAATTTTTTCTGCTTCTCCTACAGAGATTCTAAAAATTACATCTTCACCATATGACGGGTTTGGATAGGCGTATGACTGACCTTTATTCATTAAAAAGGGTGGTTCTGGTTTATTTTTTTTAGTTCGTAAAAAAGAAGAACGATCGGGCGATCCATAGGGGTAGTGCCATTCATTGATATCCCCGTCCCAGTTTTCCTTAAAAGAAATAATTCTATCCCCTGTTATGATGGCGTGTTTGTTTTTATAGTTCGATAATCCTTTTAACGGTTTTGATGAAGCAGTTTGCGCTAATTCAACCCCTTCATGGTCCAAAATGCGGATCGTTCCATCCTGATGCTGATAAACCAATTCACGTTTATTGTCATCGAAAAGATCCATTCCCAATACAGGCCCACTCGCTTTGACTTCAATTGGAAAACCGTTTTTATAAATAAGATCAGTATTCAAAGCGTGAATATTTCCATCGCCATCCACGATAAGAATTTCAGCATTCCCTGCATTATCTATATCAAGGAGAGATATATTTTCAAAATGTGCTTCAATGTCACCAATGGATAAATTCGGAAATTTTTCATAAGAAAAATATTGACTATATGGAATATCCCACTTTCCATCGTAAAGGAAGATTCTAAATGGGAATAACGCCTGCGTGGGTGAAAGGGAGATAATCTTTTCTTTAAATACTTTATAAAACCCTCCCCCATTCTGGAGAATTATACTTCCATCCTCTTCTAATGCCTTGAATAGCGTTACGGAATGTATTAATTCACCTTTATTCTGCCACTTTTTAATAAAGGTGGTTATTTTTGGGTCAAACTCAAACCATTCAATCACCCAATCATTCCCGATGGATTTCACCGTGGCTATGGCCGTGGGATTTGATTTCTGCACCACACAAACCTGAATATCTTCTCCCCCATTTTTATAAAAGCCGTTAATATCATTCAGACTATCTCCCCACCAAAGGGAATCCCCTTCACCTACAAAATCCAAATCACCATCCCCGTCCACATCCCATTGAAAGAGAATGGATTTCATTTCATCCCTTAAGTAAACAACATCAAAAGTTGAAGAGAAGTCAAAGGTCATGATTTTCCCGGAGCGGGAGATATTGGAAATATTGATCCCAGTATTAGCGCCTGTATTCGATTTTGTATTGGGATATGTGAAGGGTGAAAAATCCATGCTCCCCTCTGCGTTGGCGCGGAAATATTCCTTATTCTCCGCAAACCACATATCCCCCCAATATCCGGCAGATGGATCCGTCAATAAATTGGAAATATATCCAATATCCTGAGCGCCGTCTGCTTCTTCAAGGTCGATCCCACGGTGCTTTCGATCGGCATTTATAGCAAATGAGCCAATGCCTTCACTAATCTTTTTTTCATCAATATGCCAAATCAAAAGACCCGAAGCAGGCAACCCCAAGTCATAGTTAGGTATTTCCGTAATGACGCCAAATTCATTCTTTTTCACGCCAACAGAATCCAGGAGGACATTAATTAAGGGCGGATGTTCATTCGTCTTTTCCCAGACCACATAACGGGATGAATCAATACTCACCCCATCCCGATACCAGTTGTTCCGATTCTCAATGAGGAAATATTCATCTCCACTGATGGGAATCTTGACTATACTGTTTTCGATTCCACTATGGATGGCAATTTTCCCTGGATATTTAAAATCCATTGCTTCCTCCCAGCCGGCATAGATTCGTGTCCATGCATTCGGCGGTGCAGGAATAATACCCCTTCCGTTATTGGAGCCCTGATCCATGAGTGCAAAGATTCCCACGCCGGACCGCCCCGATTCCATATCCCAAAGCGGCGGCAACCCGACGGCAAATCCGATCATCATTGCCATGGTCCCTGTGATACTATATTGAATATCACAGGGATTGTTCAACTGATTGAATAATGACTCATCATAGAATAAATGGTTCTGCGTTTCAGGAAGGATGATCCCATGGGGGATGGTAGCACTCCCTATAGTGATCGCACCGCCCAGATGGGTGTTTACCATATTCTTATCGACATAGGTGGAAGGAATATCCTCTGGTGTGGGATCGAGGAAAGGTAATTTAAAATCCTGTCCCACACCGGGATGAACGACAGCAACTAAATCATACTGGCTGAAATCAATTTGATCTTTGTTGTATGCCGCTTCGATTGCATCTCTTAATAATTCTGTGATCCGTTTTTCGTGTTCCGATTCATGATCAATCTCATTATAATAGTTAAAAGACTGTTGAATGACATAACTGGATTGATTCTCCTCAGGATAAACGGATGAGCTATTTAAGTCCAATCCGAATTTGTTATAGGATACCGAACGAAAATAATTACTCACCGCTTCCAAATGGGATTGAAAATAGTTCCGATCATGGGGCGGCGAGTCGATGGTATAGTATCCACATTCAATCTCCTGAGCCGAATACAAATAATTCCCCCTGCCCGCTACCCCGGGATAATCTTTTTCCGGGAAGGATACACGGATGAGGGCAATCTTTAAGTCACCTGATACATCCGCCCTGACAGGAAAATAAAAGAAAAGCAGACAAGCTAATGCCCGCCTGCAAGTAAGGGGTCGGTTCATGTAATATTCGGGCTAAAACTGAACATTCATGGAGAACCGCATTGTATTGTACAGCGGATGCCGGTTGTCTCCATAAGTATATCCAAAATCGAAGCCATAGTTGGAAAAGCGCAGACCAACACCAAAAGTCGGGTTGGAAATTTTACCTGTTTTATCAAAATAATATCCGGTCCTTAAGGCAAAATAGGATGAATACCAGTACTCCAAACCAAAGTTATGCACAAGTTTATCCAATTCATCCTGGATGGTACGGTCATCGGCGGAGCCGACTTCTTTCTGGCCCCATTCATTATAAATACCCCAATTTTCATCCCCAAATTTTGCGTCGTATTCTTTGGCCGTATTAACCATTTCTTCGGGATCACGTTTTCCATTGCCATTGGCGTCACCAGCCCATTCCCAGCCGCCAATCTTTTTATCGGCAACTTCGCCCGGCGTGGCCCAGTCAATGTCACCGCCCAGCAACCAATCATCCACCCAAGATGTAAAAATAGCTTTAAACAGGCCGTCTTTATGGGCCACTTCTAATTGACCATTCTGGTTAAAATCAGAATTTTTGGTACCCTCTTTGCCATCCTTATCAAACCCGCCAATGATACCATCGCCGTCCCAATCCATATCAGGATAAGAAGCAACTAGTAGTTTATCCACATCATAAACAACCTTCAGGCTGTTGTAATCATTTTTGAATACTTCATAGGCCAAACCAAGAGTTAGATTAGTCGGTTGCGGGTCAGCCTGGTCGGGGTCAATAAATGAAACTTTCGGTCCAATATTGGTCAATGTCAGACCCAAGTCCAACCCTGGTGTTAGCCACTCACGGTTCATATAGCCTAAATCAAAACCAAAGTCCGTGGATGTCCCTTTACCTTTTTCGGAGCCGGTACCGAGTTCAACCAAATGCTGGTAGGATATTTTGGCATTCATCCCAAAGGAAGATGTGGGTGAAAGTTGCGTACTGTAGGAAAGGGCCGCCGCCATCATATAGGAAGTGAATTTGCCCTGGTATTGGGCCCATTCATCCATCCGAACCTGTTCCCCGAGATTGAGATAAATCAAATGACCACCGAGCGTCCCAAGATTCGGAAAGTTTTTTCGGAACGCCAGAAATTCATAATACAGGTCATCGGCTAAATTGGGAAGCCAGTTCACGTGCATGAATGCAATTTCGGATCCTTTCTGGAAAGCCAGACCGGCTGGATTCCAATAACTAGCGTAAGCATCGTTGGCCACAGCCACCTGTGCTTCACCCATCCCGCCGGCACGGGCGCCGGGAGATATGAGCAGGAATATAGCGCCTGCTTCACTTTGTGCATTGAGGGACGGACTGCTAAAAAGCAGGAGCGCCGCCACAATTGAATATATCCGTTTCATAGAAATGTCCTTTTCCCCGGTTCGGGGTATAATGTTTAGAAGGTTTTTTGATACCTTCGGTGATGTGAGAAACGATTCAACCGTTAGCGATGTTTTATGGGCACTCCTGTTTATTCAGCTGAAATTACCCTTTTCTCCTCTAACGAGGCAAGGGATTGTGCGATCTTTATTTTACCGCCCAAGTGGATAAAATAGGTATATAAGTGATAGCCAACACACTCACCAGCATGACCATAAAATAGGGCAAAGTGGATTTATAAATTGTGGGCATATCCTCCTCGAAACGGTAGGCCGATAAAAAGAGGTTTATTCCCACCGGCGGGGTTAAAAAACCCAATTCCAAGTTGGCAATAAAAATGATAGCCAAGTGAACGGGATCAATCCCGAAATAAGCCCCCAACGGTGTAATCAGGGGTACCACAATAATAATAGCTGAAAAAATATCCATCATACATCCTACTACGAGGAGGAAAATATTCAGCATCAATAAAAACACCAGTTTGGAGGAGATGGCACCCTTCACCCATTCCAGGAGTTGCATGGGTACCTGGGCATCCACCAGGTAACTGGTGAGCCCCATGGCGACCCCTAAAATGATAAGTACACCACCAATCAGCGTAGAACAATCCAGAATAATTTTTTTCATATCCCGCCAATTCAAATCTTTATAGATAAACACTTCAACAATAAAAACATAAACGGCTGTAACGGCCGCTGTTTCCACGAGAGTGGTAAAACCGCCAAAAATTCCGAACAGAATAAAAACGGGGATCACCGCTTCCCATTTTGCATCCCGGAGGGATGTTTTAATATCATTGAAATCAAACTTATGGCGTTGGACGTGCTGCACCTTTCCTTGCCAAACGGCCCACCCTCCGATCATGGCCACACGCAAAAAGCCGGGGATAATCCCTGCCAATAAGATCGCTTTAACTGATACAGCCGCCGTTACACCATAAATAATCAAGGGTAAACTGGGTGGAAATAATAATCCCAGGGAACCGGCCACGGTAATGAGGCCCAACGAAAAGTGTTTTGAGTACCCTTCCCTGATCAACAAGGGAAACAGCAATCCCCCAAGGGCCAAGATGGTTACACCCGATCCACCGGTCAAGGCAGTGAAAAATCCGCACACCAGGACTAGCACCACCGGCGTTCCACCGGGAATCCATCCAAACAATGCGCGAAATAAACGAACAAGACGCTCCGAGGCATGGCTTTCAGCTAGAATATATCCCGCCAGGGTAAACAGTGGAATTGTGGGCAGAGTGGGTGAAACCACAATGCGGTATGTTTCGGCGGGGATGGCTGAGAGCGGTGTATAATCACGCCAGAAAAAAAGAATTGCCAATCCGCCCAATCCGATAAAAATCGGCGCCCCTTTGTATAGTGAGATTAAAATAGAAAAGATAGCAATCCACATGAAAGCCGTGGATTCCTGGAAAGCTCCAATATAACGGGTTAAAAGAATAAGGGTCACAATCCCCAAAACCAGAATACCGCGATTTTTCCAGCTCTCATAGCCATTGATAAACAAATGAATCACAATCAGAAGAAATCCCACCGGCATGACCATTTGGGCGCCCCAGCGCGGTAATAAAGGGGCAATATTGACGGGATAATCCATTTCTATTTTGACCAACTCCCAACTACCATAGGTCAAGGCCAATACAATAAATATGGTGGTCACTTTACCGATAAATTTGAACCAGTCAATCGAAGACTCAGCATCAAACAGGGGTTTTGTTGTGAGGGATAAAAGTTTATTTCGCCGGGCGGCAATGACGGCCCCGGCAAAACCGATCCACAGGGTAAAATGCTGAACGAGTACTGAGGAAGCAGGAACGCCCGTCGTTCCAAATAAGCGTGTTACAACTTCCGTCGCCGGTAGAAATACAAGCGCAATAAAGACAAATAAGGTAAAATACTGTTCGAATGTTTTGATATTAAAATAAGCCAAGAGGGAAAAATTTTATTTTAACGGGATTCCATTTCTTTTTTGATTTCCATCAATTTGTCAAAAGCATTCTCATCAATGAGTGATCCCCTGATATCCGGATACATTCTTTCGATGAACGCTTTCCACTCTGCCACCTGCTCGTCTGTCGGTGTATTGACTTTTAGACCGTATTGTTTCATCACGTCAACCGCTTTGTCTGTTTCATGCCGGTTCTTGTCCTGGAATCCTTTCCCGATTTTCTGGGCAATTTTTACCATGGCCGCCTGGTGTTTTGGTTTTATGCGCTTCCAGGTTCTCACATCAATCACAATGGCCGCTGTCAGGTTTCCCCATTTCATATCGAGCATATTGTCAGCGATCCCGAATAATTGTTGGGATAGGGCATACATGGGGTTAAATCCAAGTGAGTTGACCAAACCGGTTTGGAGACCGGAGAGTACATCCGTCATAGCCAAAGGAACAGGCTGGTATCCATGTTTTTCATACAATGCCGTAGATTGGTAATCTCCGGCCCAGATGAAAATTTTGGTCTTCTTGAGATCACCCGGTGTATAGATCGGTTTGGTTGAAAACCAGTAGGCCCATCCCACATCAACCATGGTCAGAATTTTAAACCCATTTTTTTCAGTCACGGATAACAGGTCGTCATTCAGACGGGAACGGACAAAATCAACCTCATCGTAGGACTGGTACAGCATGGGCATATAGAATGCAGTAAAATACGGATTTAACTCGGTCATGCCTTCATTGGTAATGGCTGCTCCATGAATTTGACCGATTCGCATTTTACGGATCATGTCCGGTTCGTCACCTACAACACCACCGGGATAAATTCGCAGGCGCACTTCGCCGTTCGTCGCTTCGGTCCATTGCTGGCCTAAATCCACCAATAATCCATGCCATTCAGTTCCTTCCGGCGCCAGCGTGGCCATTTTGACGACGATTTTTTTTGCCCATAAAAATTGGACTGAAAAACAGATGAGTAAAATGGGTATGAATCGTTTCATAAAATTTTTTTATTAATAAAAGAATTCGTCAATGTTATTCAACAGCCATTGGGCCCGATTATGGCTGATTTGATTCGTCAAACGTAAATCAGGGTCTGCCTTTATATCAATATTTAATGCTTGATAGAGCAAATTAGTGAATTCGTTCCGATTTTGGGTTGCAATGGATACACTTTCAGCCATTGTCACATAGGGGCCTAAGTCCAACCCATTGGATGATTTCACCGCTTTATTGAAATATTCCCGGGCGATATCTTCTTTATTTCCCGGTGCATCATGACGGCTCATGGTGTAGGAAATCATTGCACTGTAAAGGGCGCCCTTATTCCAATCGGGATTCACATTTAAGGCCGCCTCCAGTAAACGCCCTACCCTTGGGAGCAAGATTACCCATTCCGGATTGCCCCGACTGGATTTGATGGCCCCACCGTAGGCGGCGGCAGCCCAAAACAGTTTGGGGACATCCGCTTCATTGAAATCAGGATTTTCAACTGCTTGCCCCGAAACCCAATTTTGGTATTGATCGATTTCTAATGATAAGGATCGATCGCCATATTCTACCGCTTTGGCGAAATTTAAATTGGCCTGCTCATATAATTGTTTACCGCCGTTATAGTCTTCCATGATGAGGCGGTCTGCTTCTTCCATGATAAAGCCATAGGTATACTTGGTCCAAACTTCACAGCCTTTTTGCAATAAGTCAGGATCACTGGGGTTTTTTGCCAGTATTTTTTCAATCCCCTGTACGTAATAATTAAATCCGCCCTTGGCCCAATCGGGCTTATGCTGCAGGACTACAAGTTGCGGACTGCATGCCATCCCGATAAACAGGATTAAACTATATAATAATTTGGAGGAAGGATTCGGGGTAATGCGAGGAATCTTAATCGTGCAATTCACGATATAATGGGAAAGATTCACAAAGAGATTTGACTTCAGATTTCACACGGTTGATGGCGGCATCATTTTCGATATCGGTTACCACTTCATCAATAAGGTCAACGATACGGTTCATTTCATCAGCACCCATCCCGCGGGTGGTGATCGCCGGTGTACCAACGCGCATACCACTGGTGATAAAAGGACTGCGCTGATCGAACGGCACCATATTTTTATTCACGGTGATCCCGGCTCTTTCAAGCGCCTTTTCAGCCGCTTTACCGGTCACGTCTTTATTTGACAGATCAATGAGGATGACGTGGGTATCCGTACCACCGGAAACAAGGTGATAGTCTTTTTCTAAAAACGCATCAGCCATCGTTTGAGCATTATTAACAATATGTTGAGTGTAAGCCTTGAATTCCGGTTTTAACGCTTCTCCAAATGCTACCGCTTTGGCGGCGATAATGTGCATCAAAGGTCCGCCCTGAATACCTGGCATGACAGTCGAATTTAATAGTTCGGAGACCATTTTAGTTCGGCCGGATTTCGGCGCTGTAATTCCCCAGGGATTTTCAACATCCTTCCCCATCATAATCATACCGCCACGTGGGCCTCTGAGTGTTTTATGGGTCGTTGTGGTTACCACATCACAAAAGGGCATGGGAGACGGATGAATCCCGGTGGCAACCAAACCGGCAGGATGGGCAATATCAGCCATGAGAAAAGCGCCCACTTCATCGGCAATTTCACGGAATTGTTCAAATTCGATAAATCTTGGGTAAGCACTTCCGCCGCAGATAATGAGTTTGGGTTTATGTTCCTTGGCCAGTTTGCGGACTTCGTCAAAATTAACGCGGCCTGTTTCGCGGCTGACCTGGTAAGAAACAACATTATAAAGTTTACCAGAGAAATTAACAGGACTTCCGTGGGTTAGATGTCCCCCATGAGCAAGGTCCAGGCCCATAATGGTATCACCCACATTGATAAAAGTCATTAAGGCAGCCATATTGGCTTGGGACCCTGAGTGAGGCTGTACATTAGCATATTCACAATTAAATAATTGTTTCGCACGATCACGAGCCAAATTTTCAGCTTCATCCACATGCTCACAACCGCCGTAATATCGCGCACCAGGATATCCTTCGGCGTATTTGTTGGTCATGACGCCACCGGCCATTTCCAAAATGGGATAACTGACGAAGTTTTCTGAAGCGATCAATTCCAGGGTATGGTCTTCCCTGGAGACTTCCCGCATTAAGATATCATATAGTTCAGAGTCGGCGTTTAGTAAAAAGGGGAACGCCTCTTTGACAGACGCCACTAATTACCAGCCTTTTCCTTTATTCAGCCGTTCCGATACCCATTTATAGCAATTGCTTTCCGCTTTTACATAACCGCGGTTTTTAACATCGGCATCCATCATAAACCATTGCGCTTTGCCAAACAGAACTTCATTTTCTTTCAGCCAATCTTTTGAACGACTGTAGCGGGAATATCCTTTATCTTCAGCATCCTCGTATAATTGATAAGCTAAAGTCGCTACAACACGGTCATCGATGGAGATATCACCGGAGCGGCAAGCCTGGAACGCTTTGTAATAAACATTTCCTTTAGCACCGTATGCTTCACCTTCTCCGGAAAGGGTGACTGCTTTATCGGCCCAACCAAAGGCTGAACTGTAATCCTGATCCTCGACATAAACTTCAGCAATTTTTATAGCTACACGAAAATCTCTGGGATCAAGTCGGAATAGTCGTTCATAAGTTTTAGCCGCATCGGATAAACGGTTGGCTGAATCATAGGCATTGGCCAGTTTGCGATAAGCCACTTTACTGGTAGGATCCGCATCCACCACCCGCTCCAGTACATCTGTGGCATCATCGGGGCGGTCGGCGGCGATCAACTTATCCGCATAATCCAGACCATAAGAAATATTGTCCGGATTATTTTCAAATCTGTTTTTATATACATCCAGGGGATCACGGCCGCTCAATTCATAAGCGCGGGCCAAGTCGCTCTGGGCGCCTTCATTGTTGGGTTGGATTTCCAGGAGATCTTTCAAAACAGCAATCTGATCATCAAACCTTTCCTGCTCGCCTAAAAGCTTGGCCAATTCACTTTTAATATCCACATCCTCAGGCGCGAGAAAGGATAAGCGATCTAATTCATCCATTCGTAATTCTGTTTTGCCCTGTTTATCATAAGCAAAAGCCAGGCGTTTTCTCAAGTCGACATTGTCCGGAAGAAAGGATAATCCTTTTAACAGTACCAATTCGGAACTGTCATATTTACCCATATATTCATAAGCGATGGCATAATACAAGTATACCTCTTGCGGATCTTCACGATCACAACCTAAATCAGTTAATTCATCGTAGGCACGGACGGTAGCTTCCCAATCCCGGTTTTTATAAAATTCAGCCGCACTGCTAAAAATTCTTGGGCAGCGTACTTTTCGAATCGAATCCAGTCGGGCTTGTTCTTCCGCATCCGCATCTACGCTGGATTGCTCGGGTGGCGCACACATGGTCATAAATACTGACGCGACACCTAGGATTAATAATTTTTTTATAAACTTCTTATTGTTCATTGTTTTGCTCTTCTCCGAAGGAACCAAACATCCCCCAGAGTAACTCCTACTGTAAATTCCTGAATTAATTCTTTATAACCTCCATCAATGGACCTGGACCCAGTTCGATAAGAGAAATCTAACTGATTTCCGGTGGCGGCGAATTTAAATCCAATCCCTACTGATAAGCCATTCTCATTTATGGTTTTTCCACTGTTTTTAAGCCCGTATTTATCCTGGTATAATCCCGCACGGTAATAAAACCGGTCCAGGATTTCTCTTGATGCCTGATTCCCAAACCAAACCAGGCCAACCCCATAGTGCGTTTTATCACTTACCCGGTCATCCCAGACGGAAAATGTTTTGGCGCCAAATGCATTATCCTGCCACCATAGTCCTTCGGCAAAAACATTCAAATCATTTTTAAATGTGGCATTCAATCCAAGGCTGAAATGTTTCGGATTATAGGCATACCTGACCCGTGTGGTATCAACTTCTAAAGAATCCGGATAATCGGAATCATCATACACATAATTTCCATTGATATCTTCAAAGGGCTGGAAGCGATAAGTTGTCATGGAAACGGGTTTAGGTGAGGAGCCTACACTGGCATAGCCCTGCAAAGATACCGATTGGTTTTGATATACCTGGCCACCCCAATAAAATTTTAAAAGGGTGCCTGAATAAGTCCGAATATTGAACAAACGGTATTTGAATGAATTTAAATCCATCACCTGCTCATCCCGGGAAGAACCGAAAATATAATCCAACATGATACCACCGCCGGACCCTTTGCTCAAGGGAAAGGCAATCCCCGAGGAGAAAGACATTATACCGCCACCTGTACGCAATTCCTTATAGGAATAAACAGCGTCACCTTCAAATTCAAATTCGGTTGTGTCCGTCATTAAATATGAATTTTGGTTGGTCAGGGGATTCAGGGATAAACCCCAGGCAAACCGCGTACCAAAGGGCACCACGAATTGAATCTTTTCAAGTTGGTCCACTTTGTTATTTCCCTTAATGCCATCCCGCTTTATCCCTTGCGTGGAATAGTTGCCGCTGACAAAAGTGAACTTTGATCCGGGCCACGTGGCGGGATTATCCATAGATACACCGGGATGAAATACCGGAACCAAACCGATACTGCCGGCACCAATTGAGGATGCATGGTGGGCTGTTCTCGTTAAACCCAATCCATATGCATTAAAAATGGATTGTCCACAAAGGGATGCAACAGTTAATCCTGATAAAATAAAAAATCTAAGGCACCACATATTTCACCCGCACGACTGGAAAGTATTCTGCATGATCCAATCCATGTAAATATATTTTTTGAAAAGGATCGTTAAATAAGCTTGAATAAAGTTTATATCCCCGATGGGTGAATTTTCCTTTTCCTACATTGGAAATATTTTTGCGATGATTGATCCTAAATTTATCCTGAAAAAGATTGGTGGATGTATGAAAGTTCACATCCACATCATAAGGATCGGAAGCAAATGATTGAAAGAAATTAAATTCAGCATCCACATTTAGAGGGTAAGAAATCATCGTGTATTTCTCAATAGAATCGCCTTGGATACGGTGGAATATTAAATCAGCTGAACTGATGGTGGCTTTTTCAGGCAGCGTCCACCCTTCCATATCCACAAAAGCAATGGCTTTTAAACCCATGCCGCCACTGATTGTCAGGCGTGTAGTATCTTCCTGAACGAGTGCGGGCGGTACGGCAACTGTGAGATCCTCAATGGCGCGATAGGACCTGGTGACCGTATCAATGACGACAGTATCCGACTGGAATAAGCGGTAAAACACCTTAAACAAAGGCAGGGAGGCATCGGTAGCATTCACACTGAAAAATTTAAAACTTTGATCTGAAATATCTTTCATTTCAACCAGGAAAGATCGGTTAAAGTCCTCAACGGTTGAATCGCGGAAAGCATCAATGACCGATTTATCAATTGAAAAATTCAGGAAAACTTTTGTCTGGCTCGTGTCAGATGTATCCGCTTCGAGGGATGCAGTACTGATCACTTCGGAGGCCATATTGCGGTCAAAATTAAGATAATTTGTTCCCAACTCCGCAAAGACTGAATCACTACCGTTTGGGAAATAGCGCAGCTGAAATTCCGCGTTCGTACCAATGGAATCCTGTTCCAGTTGAAGCGTCAGGGCTAAACTGTCAACCGTAACAAGGGTATCATTATAGAATCGAAAATTCGTCCCTGAAGTAATACTTGAGCGATCAATTTTGATGAGGTTATACTTAAAATCATACCCATTTTCTTTACCAAAGTAAAGGCGGTCCGCCTTCCCTAATTCGGGAGGCGTTTGGTACGATACAACTTTCACCACAGGAAACGATACCGTGTCTAGCTTCATCGGTGTGCCATCATTATCCACCGGGATAGCTGCTTCTTCACAAGCTGTAAAAGCAACCAGACCAATCAGACACAGACTGATTGTTGTGTTTAAAAACGTTTTATTCATGGATGATTAATTTGGATGTAGTGCTACGATGAATTAGACGAAATGTTTCGTCAATTCTTCATTCAGCGCGTTGGCAGTCGCATTGAAATTCGGAGATTCTTCATCATCGAGTGAAATCGAGACAAGTTTCTTTTCATTTGCTTTAATGCCAGGTAATTCCATGAGTTGGGCTGTTACATCATTGGCTGGTGAATCTACCGCCACGATTAAGTCTGCGTATGGCGCCGCCGCTTCAAAACAGTTTACCGTATCTCCCGTTACACTGTCGGGAAGTGTAACACCAACTTTATCGTATGCACCCCGGGAAAATTCACAATATTCATCTACAGAATGAACCGTAACAACCGTTTTAATATCCCCATAGAATTCTTTTGAATCATAAATCTGCTGATAAATCAATGGCACGTATGCGCTTTGCCAACCATTGCAAATCAAAACGTCCGGTTTCCAGAATAAGTGCGGCAAAGTGGCGATTGCAGCCTTCGAAAAATAGGCATAACGTGCATCATTATCCGGCAGGACACGGCCATTTTTAGCTTTATAAAGCAAATTGGATAACGACTTAAACCAACCCACATTTTCCAAAAAATAAACTTGTACCCTTGTTTTAGGGATGAAAGCACTTTTGGCTGAAGTAACCACCTCTTCTCCATCAAATTCAAATGGGATTTCACGAAGACGAATGACTTCCCGCAGGATGTACTTTCTTTCGCTGACGAATCCATATTTCGGAATCATCGTTCTGACATCATGCCCCATGGTTTGTAATGCCAAGGGGACGACAACTGAGTATTTTCCCAAATGTGATGTATCCGCAAAAGGTGTAATCTCCGTCGTAAGATAAAAAAGTTTTAAAGACATGTTTTCTCTATATTTATTGTATGTTGAGTTGCTTGAGGGATTCCTGGGCTTTTTCATAAAATTCGGAGCCGGGGAAATAATCGATCAAGCGCTGGTATTCTTCACGGGCCTTATCCACATTGCCCATGCTGCGATGACAATGACCTAACTTCAGCTGCGCATCATCATCCTTGTCCGTGCCTGGGAAGGTGAAAACTTTTTCAAATTCTATGATCGCCCGTTTATAGTTCTTCATAGTGTAATAGCATTCCGCCAGCCAATATTGACTATTGTCCGCCAGATCATTCGTGGGGTCACTCATAACCAACCCGGCAAAACCGGTCACGGCCTTTTCGAATTCGCTATTTTGATAGGCCGAAAGTGCATCAATGTAAGTTTTCTTGTATTCGGCAGGACTAATCTTCGCGCTGACTTTATCCCCTACTTTATTGGTTTTTAAGTTATACATTTCTGTAAAACTGTTCGTCAGGGTGACAATTTTATTTTCTATCATGACCAACTGAGCCAAAATTTCAAAATTTACGCTGTCGATATAAGCAGCTTTGTCTTCCATCAAACGCATTTTATTTTGAATTGTATTGATACGGTTGATCAACAAGATGGCGACGGAATCGGTTTGCTCTTTGGCTTTTAAATTGGCCTTCAGGGCATTTTGAAGTTCTGGCAGGAGTAATCGAATCTGAGTATCCAGGGAATCTACACGCACATTTTCGCGATCAATTTTTGCGTTGAGCCGTTTTAATTCACGTTTAGTCCCCGCATCTTGCCCAGACACCATTGTGAAGGTTGCGAGAATTATTATAGTTGCTGTGATTTTGAGCAAGCGATCCATCATGAATATCAGCCTCGGATTAAACAATCGAATTAAGTCTGTGAATTTACCGCCTTTCACCCCAACACGTCATTATCTTTTTGCGCCAGGATCAATCCAATTCTTCCCGGCCGAAATTCAAAACCAGTCCGATCATCATAAAACTGGACAGGAGGAAAGATCCGCCATAGGATACAAACGGGAGCGGCAGACCTTTCACCGGAATCATTCCGGCCGTCATAGCGCAATTAACAAAAACGTGGGATAGGAAAATGGTCGCAATGCCAATCAGGACCAAACCGGAAAAGCGATCGGAGGCGCTCAGGGCCAGGCGTACGATTTTTATCAGGAACCATGTGAATAAAACCAACATAAGGATTAAAGCCAAAAATCCCAGTTCTTCCCCAATGACGCTCACAATGAAATCGGACTCCTGTACAGGCAGGAATTTCAAATGGGTTTGCGTCCCCTGCCCCCATCCTTTGCCGAACAAGCCGCCTGAGCCCAAAGCCGTTTTACTTTGAATAATTTGGTAGGCAGCGCCCAAGGGGTCTAATTCCGGGTTCACCAGAGTTAACACCCGATTTTGCTGATAGGGCCTGAGAGAGTTCCACAGCCATGGAAAAATTAATCCTAAAAAAATATTGCCAAAATAGAGCCCGATAGCATGCCACAATTGAGGGCGGGCCAGGAAAATGACGATGGCCAAAATCCCGGCCCAAATTGAAAAGGCCAAAATATTAAAGGCGGACAAAATGCTGAACAAGGGCGCCACAATCAGAAACAGGTGAAAAGGGCGTGCGCCCACCCAAAATAACATAGGAATCACCGGGGCCATCATCACAAAGGCTGTGCCCAAATCCGGTTGTTTCAAAACAATAAAAGTGGGAATTAAGGCCAGGGCGAAGGGGATAATGTTTGACCCGAAATTTTTCATTTGGAGATTATGGTCGGACAAGTACCGGGCTAAGGTAATTACAATGACCCACTTCGCGATTTCTGAGGGCTGCAGACCAAAGGGCAGCCCCAGGTTTATCCAGCGATAAGTCCCGGCCACTTTCTCACCGAAAAACGGTAACACCACGGCAACAATAACAAGCCCATACGCAAAAAATATATACTTATGAATCAACCGTCGTGATGTAACCATCATGACAATCATCAGGATGGCGGCGGGAATTAAAAATAATAATTGTTTAGAAAAGGCATTGGGTTGTGCCTGCCCCTGGGTAACGGTAATGCTGTATAGCGTCACGAGCCCAAGGCTGAGCAACCCCCCAACGGCGATCAGAATGCTGGCAGGCGAGGCCATTAATTTCATTTGGAAATCACGAAACATCAGGATTTCGCCAACTTGGTCCGGTCAAAATATTGTTGAAATACTTTCCGGGCTATGGGGGCGGCAACCTCACTGCCATGCCCGCCGTTTTCCACCATGATTACAACCGAAATCAGGTCCCCATCTTTTTCCCCGTAGGCAATATACCAGGCATGGGGTTCCCCATGGGGATTTTCAGCCGTACCGGTTTTCCCGGATATCTTTACACCGGTAATTTTAGGGTCAGACCGACGTCCCGTTCCTTTCGGGTCAGTCACAACTTTATGCATATAATTTTGAATGAGCCGCCAGGAACGCGGACTGACCTTAGGCGGGTCTATCCACCCTGATCGGGGTTGGACAATATGGAGGGGCGGTGTGTTCCCCCGGGTGGCTAATACATTGGTATAAGCAGCCATTTGAAGTGGCGTGACAAGAATCTCTCCCTGGCCAATGGAAATATTTAACAGGGCCCCCTTGGACCATCCCCAGCGGCCATGAATCCTATTCATAAAGGCCCGGTCTGGCATTCGTCCTTTCATTTCTGCCGGCAGGTCAATGTCGGTTTCAATACCGAATCCGAACTGCCGGGCCACTTCGGCCAAGTCATTTAATTTTATTTTCTGAATGACCTGATAGAAATACACATCGCAGGATTGAACGATAGCCTGTTCCAGATTCATTTTCCCGTGGCCGTATTCTTTCCAGCAACCGAATGTTCTGTCATAGAAATCATAAGAGCCGGAGCAGAATATTTCCATTTGAGGGGAAATAAGTTTCTTTTCCAGGAGCGCAATTGCCACAACCATTTTAAATATGGAGCCAGGGGGGTATGTCCCGTTGGCGACCCGGTTCAACAGGGGCCGCTTGGGATCAGCGATGACCGATTGCCAATCGGCACTGGATATTAATCCCGTAAACAGATCCGGTGTATAATCGGGGGCGCTCACATAAGCCATAATACCTCCCGTTTTCGGTCGGGACACGATGGCGACCCCGGCCTTTCCATTAAATTCTTTCTCCAGCAATTCCTGTAAAGAAATATCCAGGGTGGTGGCGATGTCCTTCCCCGGTTGGGGTAAAATATTTTCCGCATCTGCCAGTTTTCCCGCTTCACGACCGTAAGCATCCACCTGATAATAGGTCACTCCCTTGGCCCCTCGCAATTCAGATTCATACTCCCGCTCGAGTCCAGCCCAGCCAATGAGGTCCCCGAATTCATAGTTCCCTTCAGTCACCATGGCCTGAATCATATTCTGGTCCATTTCTTTCAGGTATCCCAACACATGGGCGGCGCGAATTCTGGGATGATAAATCCGTTCCGGGAATTGTTTATAAATAATGCCGCTGAGCTCATGCTTTGCTTCTTCCAGGCGGCTAAGTTGGCCGATGGTTAAATCTTTGGCCAAGCGGGTAGGCAGAAAACGGTTGCGGTAGTAATTGGTGTAATTCTTTTTGAGAATAGAGGTATCAATGCCGGTTGTTTGACTGATGACATGGAAATTTTTCTGCTTATCCCTGATTTCCGCCCCGATCCCGAAAAGGATATAGGTGGGATAATTATCCACGATAATTTCGCCGTGACGGTCAAGGATTAAACCTCGGGGTGCCGGAATGGACATGGCACGAATCCGGTTGCTTTCCGCCCGCTGGGTGTATAATTCAAAGTCCAGGATTTGTAATTGGAAAAACCGGTAGGCCAAAAGTCCGTGAACCGCCACCACAAACACAACGACGATCCAAAATTTTGATTTGGAAACCGTATTAGGTGATTTCAGCACGGGAGGCTTCCCTGACGGGGTAAAAGAACTGGGCAATCAAAAAGAACATCATGGTATACAGAAAAGACAAAAACCATTTCGTCAAAAATGCCGTAGGGCTCGACACCAGGATGGATTGAAAGCGCACGTAAGATATGAGCAGAAAATGGAATCCAATGATGAATATCCAAGCGGCATGAAACACGTAGGGCAATAATCGTTCATACTTGCCATTGAGATAGCCGGCCAGATAGGCTGTGATAGATAAGGATAATGGCGCCAACCCAAAAAAGGATCCAACACCGGAAAGGTCAGACAGGAGCCCTAAAAGGAAACCGACGACAATCCCCGGTGATTTGCCATATACGAGGCCGATATAAAAAATATAAACCACCAAAAAGTCGGGACGAATCCTATTGACCGACAGGAAATCAACGAAGAGGAATTGAGCTAAAAATACGCCCGCCGCCGGCAAAAGGATATTAATCCATTTCATTGATTTCTTCCACGACAATAAAGACATTCAAAAGTGAGCCCAATAGGGGTTTCACCCTCACTTTGGCTACTTTTTGAAAACTGCCCCGTTCATTCAGAACTTCAATTACTTCACCGACCGGAAGGTTTTTAGGATAAATTTGGCTGAAGCCGGAGGTCACCACTTTATCCCCCACCGATATATTGGCGTTCTTTTGCAACTCCCGCACCTCACATATATCATCGGAAATAAATTGCAGAATCCCGGCATTTCCGGAGGGCATGATGCGTACGGACAGGCGGTAATTTACATCGTTGATAATTTGGACAATTGTTGACTGCTCCCCAACAACAACCGTTTTCCCAATGACCCCTTCCGGGACTAATACGGGTTGATTAACTTTGACTCCCTGGAAAGAACCGATATCCAGTGTGATGGAAGATAAATTGGATGCGGCCCCCATATTCACAACGCGGGCCGCTAATAACTTCAATTGACTCTCACGTTTAAATCCCAACAAATCCCGCAAACTATTGTTTTCTTCCTGGGCTTTTAACATCGCTTCCATTTCCAAGGTCAATTGAACATTTTTTTCACGTAATACTTGTGTTTCTTCCTGAAGTTGGACCATGGATTTTACCCAAGCGAATGGGGATGAAATAAATGAAAAATAGTCGTTGAATTTTCCACGGATGATCAGCACATCCGGAGAATCATTTTTGAGAAGTAGGGTTAAAGATAGCGTTACCGCTATCAGAAAAATTAAATGGTCTTTATATCGTAAAAGGGATAGGTAGAAATTCCGCATTCAAAAGTTAAATCAGGACGGACTCATATTTTCTGACATCTTCGAGTACTTTGCCTGTTCCTTTGACAACGGAGAGCAGCGGTTCTTCAGCGATATTAACGGGCACATTGGTTCTTTCTCGAATCAACTGGTCAATACCTTTAAGCATACTGCCGCCACCGGTCATAATGATGCCCCGGTCAATAATATCCGCGGAAAGCTCCGGAGGCGTTTGTTCCAGTGCACGTTTGACAGCTTCAACAATGGCGTTGATCGGATCCTTGAGTGACTGACGAATCTCATCCGATGATACTTCAATCGTTTTGGGAATGCCTGAAACAAGGTCACGGCCTTTTACGGCAATCATTTCACTCTTAACGCGCATGGCAGAACCAACTGTTTTTTTAATCGATTCGGCAGTTGATGAACCGATATCCAATTTATGCTCATTGCGAAACCACTGAATTATCGCTTCATCCATTTCATCGCCAGCGACGCGAATGGTTTCCTTTGTGACAACACCATTCAGGGATATCACCGCAATTTCTGTCGTACCACCACCTATATCAACGATTATATTGCCAATCGGTTTAGAAATATCGAGTCCCATACCTATCGCCGCTGCCACAGGTTCTTCAATCAAAAATACTTCCCGGGCGTTTGCCCGTTCACCGGAATCCCGCACGGCTCGCCGCTCGACTTCAGTGACACCTGATGGCACACAAATCACCATCCGCGGACGGGCTAATCGATTCATATTTATCTTATTAATAAACCCCTGAAGCAGCCCATCGGTCATCGTGAAATCCGCAATGACCCCATCCCGCAAGGGGCGAATCGTTTCAATTTCCCTATGGGTGCGGCCCACCATTGCTTTGGCATCATATCCCACAGCAATGATTTTATCATTATGCACCGATCTGGCCACAATCGAAGGTTCATTAATCATAACGCCCTTACCCTTGATGTAAATAAGGGTATTGGCTGTACCCAAATCAATGGCAATATCGCCGGAGATCCAATTCAGGGGATTTGTGAAGGAATTTAATAGACCCATTTCAGTTGCTTTTCAAGATTTTATGCTCGGATTAATGACAGCAAATCTAATTTAAATCAACTGTTCGATTCATCAATTAAAAAGGAGAATTGTATTTATTTTTTCTCTTTCATTCGTCCAGCTTTTGCCAATCGGTCTGCAACAACATTTTTATCACGCAATACATGACTAAACTTCCACCGATCCAGTTGGCGAAAATGGGTCATAGCCTGTTGATGCAATTTCTGCATGCGCGGGTGTTTTACCTTATACTCCCCGTTTATCTGCTTTACAACCAACTCGCTGTCGGAATATATTTTTACATTTAACAGGCTTAAATCAATCAACCACTTCAATCCCGTTATGAGCGCCGTGTATTCTGCTTCATTATTCGTGGCATCATGCAGGTATTCTGAAAAGGAGAAGACTTCTTCTCCATCTTTAAAAATAACTCCGCCGATGCCGGCTGTTTTTGAATTCAGGTCGGCAGCGCCATCGATGAATAAACTGACCTCGCTGTTCGATGTCATTTTATTGTACAGGTTTTCTAAAGCTTCATCAATTCGATTCTTTGGATTAGAAAGCAGATCTTTCAGGGCCTTAATCTCTTGCTGGTTTAATTTCATTTTATCCTAAATGTAGGGGTTTGACCCATTTTTTATTGAACATTCTTCCCAATAATAACACCAATTACAGAGAATGCTTTCTTTTGGCTGGAAGGCGCCCCCATTTTGAATATGGTTTCGGATTTCATCAATTCGTGATTTGGTCTGATTCCTTAATTGCTCAAGCTGGTTTTCATTTCGGGTTGATCGGACTTCCTGGTTATGCTGAAGAAAATGCCAAACGAGTTTAACCGATTTTACATCGTCACGATGATTCTGAAGGGCGATTTGATATAGTGCCAATTGACCATCCCTGTCCGCATCATATTGAGATATCATGCGTTTTCCGCTTTTATAATCATGAATTTCATAATCCCCCTGCCCATCCGTATCCAGGCGATCCATTATGCCTTTCATCATATAATCATCGGACCCATCTATCGAAAAAATATATTCAACTTCCGTGCCGATAGCCGGCTGGTCAAAAGGGGTGTAAGTTCGATAATAGGCGGCAATACAGCGCTCACCTAATTCAAAATAGAATTTCGGTTTGTTTTCTCGGCGCACAATAGCAATGCGATCATGCCAGTGTTCATCCCATACTTGATGGTATTTTTCGATGACGCCATCCAGAAAAGGTAATCTTCCGGCCATCACTTCTTCATATAAATATTCCAGCGCTTCATGAACCCGTTTCCCCATGAAAGCTTCAATGCCCTCATCGTCCTTATAGATTTTATCTATATAGCGAAACCGAAATTGGGCCGGACATTTTTTATATGTTTCGAGGCTGCTGTAGGAAAATCGTTCAATCATAAATTGATCATTAAAGAAATGAGATAAAAGTTACGGATTTCATATAGACTTAATCTATCGGAGATCAGGATTTGGCCATTTTTTCTGACAATTTCGAACAGATAAAGTCACCCATTTCAATCGTACCCATACTTCCCCCAAGATCACGTGTTACCCATCCGGCGTTGATCGCTTCTTCAACCGTATTGCGAATCGCTTCACTAATGGATGGTTTATTTTTGTCGTTCATGAATTCTGCCACGGAAAGCATTGACCCAATTGGATTTCCCGCATCCCGGCCGATAAACCGGCGGCTGGCAGGATGCAGCACCTGAAACAATGATTTATGGTTTGTTGAACGATGAAACTCAAATCCCGCACCGAGACCACCCTCAATCGCTGATACCAGTTTTGAAAATATTTGCCCAAAGGGAGAGACTGTTAATACCAAATCAAATTGGTCCGGGGATTTCAATAGGTTAAAAAAGAACTGATCCACAGAGGACCACTGTACATTGATACCCAAATCTGCTAATTGACGTGCTGGATTTACCCAAGGGCTTTCACTCTCCCTGAGTTCATCAGGTAAAACAAGGAGTATTTTTTTCCTAAGGCCACTTTCGATTAAGCGCTGTGCTTTGGAAAAAATGGATTCCAAATGCGTCTGAGAGTAATAGGTCGTCATTACATCCAATTTTTTCTCGCTCACAAAACTAGCCGGCAATTCACTGGAAACAGTGTGGGAGTAGAAATTATTCTCAATCAGTAATACATCAATCGGGTTGTCAGATGGAAATTTTTGCAAAGATGGTAGTGGTTTAAAATGCCGGTGATAAAATTCATATCCTTGCTCTGAACATATTTGCTGAACAATTGTTTTTCGATCATATCCCTTTAAATTGGACTGATTCGTAATCGGCCCCAACCAGATGGAATCCGCTTTATCAGCCATTTTACTTAAAGCTTTAGGAATGAGAATATTCGTATCCCTGAAATGAGATTCACTGATATCCAATGTCTGCGCAGAAATTTTGAATTCGAAAACAGATTGGATGGTGGAAATGAGTTTTTGGACCTCAGCGGCTAACTCACCCCCGACACCATCACCGGGAATGAGAAGGATTTTCACCAGTTTCGCCCACGGAAAAACGGTGTTGTCAGACGATAATCGCCAAATCCATTTTCATCGATAAAATCAAAATATTTATTAATTCTGTAATAATGCCAGCGCTGGGAATAGAGCCGGCTCAGAGGATCATTATAAATTTCCAAATCGTCGGGTGGACCAAATAAAATATAAATCATACCCATGTCCGTTTTCCATCCGGGTAAGTATGATTTAAAATTACCATTCGAATAATTGACTCGGGAAAAATATTCATCCATCACTTCATTATCCGGGGTATCGGGAGTTGGATCACGCCCCTGCCAATATTCCAGAAAAAGGGCTTCTTTCTCCGTATCTTTCGCTTTGCTTAATTTTTTCCATTCATCATCATGGAGGATGTAACGCATATTTTCAACCGCTTGGGCTATATTACCAATGGAGTGGGATATTCCTGCCTTGCTTATAGATAAAATTACCGATTCGGTCCTTTTTTCTTTACCCTGTTTTAAAACGATATCCACTTTCTTCCGTAGACCCTGTTTGGCCACTTCTTCAGGGATGATAATCCTCTCGTGGAAATATGTGTTTTCTGCTTTGGCTTGAAATGATTTTTTCCACAGTTCCTTTTTCTTTGAATTGGTTACCGTGACTTCTAAAATAAAAGGACCTGGTTCTATTTTGCCTGAAACAAATACGGCCGCGCGAGTAACTTTTTCGCCCATCACATTTTGAAACATGGGAATTTCATTTTCATTTAAACCCCAATTACCGGAAAGGTAATCCACGAAAAATGGTGTATATAATGCCACATCTTTTTTATAGTCTGAATATTTCAATTCCTTATTTCGTACACCGCTATCATTGGAATCTTTATCTAAGACTTCCGCCGATATGATATAATCCCCCGGCGGTACCTTGAAGGCATGATGATGAATCGTTATAATTTTTTTTGAAGTGGATTCGAGGTAATCCGTGGTTTTTAACGTATTGGACCAATTCCGGCGTCCGATCTGGTTCCCCTTCTTCTTTTTCAGGGTGATTGTCGCCTCATATTCGGCTGAAAATCCATCATTAGTTTTAACGAATTGTAAAACATGATTTGGAACAGCCAGATAAGATAAGACTCGGATTGAATCGGAATTCTCATCCGCTACACTGTATACCGAAAAACCATATTTGCGGATCATTTCCTGATCCCGGCGGTTACTGGGTCTCATTTGGGCAACAAGAATATTGCTCAAAACCAGACCAGTCAGAATACATATTTTATTAAGTTGTTTCATTTGTAACGGTACGAAATAAGTCCTTCAGTAGTTCCCAGCCAAATTTTTCTATCCTTAATATACATGTCGTTCACCTGTCCGATAAATGAATAATTGAATACATCCATCAGATTTTTTTTCATATCATATTGAACCACACCATTTGCAGTTGCGATAAAAACGGTATTTTTGTCCAATGCCATTGCCCTGACTTCCAACCCACCGAAAATGGATGGGTCTACAGCATTAGACCATTGACGATTGCGAAAATTAAATGCTATGATTCCTGTACGATTGGCGGCCAGCATTTGATGTTTATCCTGCGTGAAAGCGGTAAAATCAGTATTCTTTATGGGAAATACAACTTCCTTTACTTTATATCCATAGGTCTGATAATCATGGATTAAATCTTTCTCAATATCATATAAAAAGAGCCCGATTTCCGTTCCGATCCAAATCTGGTTCTGAGCCACAGCTAAATCGTAGATGTAAATATTGCTGAAGAATTTCTCCACTTTAGTAGCCTTCAGTTTTTTATCGCTTTTATTAACGATTGAAATACCATTCGGATTCCCTATCCACACATGCTCTCCAACTTCCACCATTGAGGTCGCCCAATTTTTTCCACCACCCAAATGCAAATCAAAGGTGCGCCAGAAATCCTTTTTTTTATTATAAACCAGAAGGGCATCTTCCCCGCCAAACCAAATTTCTTTTTTCAATTCCAAAATTGAAAAAATAGACGTCTGATCCATATTGATCACTGCATGAAATGAATATTCATCCACAATATCCCGATCAATATCAAAATAGGTAATTCCGGATTGACGATATCCCAATCGGCCCCCGAGCCAGAACGAATCTTCCCCCCTAATGATTTGAATATCATTACCGGCGAGACTGAATCGATATGGTGTAAATGTTTTCATCGTGTTGTCGCCGCGGAAGATTGTACCATCTTCCGTACCGATCCATACTTCATTGAATTTATTCTTAGTAATCGTTGTGATATTTATATAACGGCCATCAGGATGAATCAATGATTGGAGGTCTGTTATCCATCCATCCATAAAAGAAAAATCAATGAGCAGATTAGACAAATCCGGGCGAAAACGCAATAACCCCGAACTCCATGTGACCGGTTCATCAGGGTTAGGCATTATACCAACTTGGATGCCAGTGATTGGATCGAGCCGATAAACTAAACTTTGAGTTTCCAACCAAATATAATTTTTTGATTCGCCAATTCTTTCAATAAAATCTCCTAAGGGAAGGCCTAATTGGTTTCTGTCCATAAACCGCCAACTGCCTTCTTTATCAAAGCTCAATTCTATCCCCTGAGGTGTCGCTACCCATAACACACTATTGGAAGCACGGTGAACAGCTGTTATGGTATTACTATGCAATCCCTGGGCGCGAGCAATGGGTTCCTCAAATCGTTCTGAAAATAAATTGAAGCGCAAAACGCCACCAGACTGTGTTCCGATATAGGCATAGCGATCACCGAAAGATATGGAATTGACTTTTCCGGTATGACGATACTGAACCCAATCAAACGGATGGAATCGCAAATTCGGTTGGGCCATGGCGAGCCCAACAAACAAAATGGATATAATGATACGACGAATCATAAAGATTGAAATTGTAATATAGTGAATTTAGGGAGAGAAAAGGTTGAATTAAATGCTGTTATGATGATCCAGCATTTCATTTAACATTTCGAGGCTGATGGGCACTACACCCACTTCTTCACACACGCGTCCGGCAGCATAGTTGGATAGGGCAACGGATTCTTCCGCTGAAGCACCGCAAAGGTCAGATAAGGTAAAGGTCGCAATCACTGTATCGCCCGCACCGGAGACATCATGCACCCGGCGGGCTTTTGTTGGAATATGGTGGTAATCGGATCCGTTAAACAATGAAACACCTTCGGCACCCCGGGTGATCATAAGTATTTCTGCATTCAACTCATTCTTGAGTTTAAACCCGGCCACTTCCAGGGATTCATTCTCGGCATTGGCATTCCTGAATTCTAATAAATTGGGTTTAAACAAGCGAACATTTTTATAAGCATTAAAATTGGCTTTTTTTGGATCGACGTAAACCGGTTTCCCTGTTTCATTCGCCATTTTTATTAACCGTTTAATAGAAGCCGAATTCAGGACACCTTTGTTGTAGTCTTCCAACACAACCGCATCCACATCCGGCAAAGTTGTTTGTACTGATTCTGCTAATGCATGATTTGATGATTCCGACAAATCTGAATTGACTTCCCGGTCCGCACGGACGACTTGTTGATTATGAGCGATGATTCTGGACTTAACGGTAGTTGGGCGGTTCTCACTTTCCACCAGATTTGTACAAACAATATTGCGCTGGTCCAGGAGACCGGTTAATATTTTTCCTTCAGAATCAGAGCCAATTAAACCGATGACGGAAACCTGGCATCCCAGAGAAGCAAGGTTGAGCGCTACGTTGGCGGCGCCCCCAGGGTTATGCTCAATTTTGTTTACCTGGACTACGGGTACCGGTGCTTCCGGTGAAATACGATCCGCATGTCCCCACAGATATGTGTCCAACATAAGATCGCCCACAACGAGAACTTTTTTATCTCCGAAACCGGAGGTGATTTCGCGAAAGCGTTCTAATTCCATGGATTAAATATCTTCAGCCGTAACGGATCGTTCAGGTAGTACCAGGGCCAATACAATATATAAAAGGATTCCGATACCCACACTCATCAAGGTGCCAAATACCCATAACACCCTGATAATGGTTGGGTCAATTTTTAATGTTTCGCCAAAGCCGCCGCAGACGCCTGCCAGTTTCTTATCCAGCGTGGATAAATGTAATGGTTCCCAAGCGGTATCTTTCCCTTCGATACTTTTTGTTTCGTTTGATTTCGAGTAGAGCAGAAATATCCCCATACCCACGAGAAATATGGCCAACAGTACGTTCAAGAGATTGTCCCAAAATGTATCCCAAAACATGAATATTATATGGTCATAACGTAGAAAAAGAATAATACCCACAACAATCAGAAGAATTCCCCAAATAGGATTTTCTTTTATTGATTCCAATTGGAAGGATTTATTTTCACCAGAGGCCTCTGGAATCATGATTGCAGCAATAATGTAAGCCAACAATCCTGATCCGCCAAAAAGGGTGAAAAATACCCAAATAAGGCGGACAATGGTCGGGTCAATAGAAAAGTACTGGGCAACGCCGCCGCAAACGCCGGCTAAGATTCGATCAGACCTGGATCTTGTAATCCGCTGCATAATTATAATTTACACAATTAGATTCATTCAGCGAATTGATCTTTGGCGGGTCCGATTGGACTGACGTTGTTTGGGACGCCGGTTAAATCCTTTTCCGACACCGGGACGAATTTTAGAAATATGACCATTATCCAAATAGATGAGAACCGATGCAATCCGTTTAATATGTTGGTCGGAAGGGGCGGATAAAATAATAGTTGTGCCCAACTCTTTATTCATTCGATTGAGTTTTCTGCGGAATTCACTTTCCATATGATTGTCAAAGAAAATGGCATAATCATCAATCATAAGCACGCGCGGGTCGGTTTCCATCGCCTTGGCTGTATTCAGCCAGGCCAGTTCACCATTGGACAGCTCGGATACATTGCGTGATAACAGTGATTTCCAAGAACCATTATTAAAATATTTCGAAACAATTTGATCAACAGACCTACCATGACTTGTTTCAAAAACATCGGATACTTTAGGACCTTTCGGTAAACTGCTGAATTGGGCCAATTCGATTTCAGGGTTCGGTTTCACTTTACCCAGCCAAGTGGTTTCAAATTCAGTATTATCATATTTGACCGTTCCATCGGATTCCTTCTCCAATCCGGCCATAATATTAAGGAGGGTTGATTTCCCGGAACCAATCGGTCCAATGATACCATAGATCGTCCCGCGGTGAAACTGCAGGCGGCCGATATTTAATACGGTTTCTTCTCCATAGGTCTTTTTGAGACCCTTAAGTTCATATATTAAAGTTGAATTTTGACTCATCACATCTCCATCATTAGAAAGAATGAATCGAAAAGTTATCTAACTATGCTGGCTTTCTATAAACCGTTCTGCATCAATGGCGGCCATGCAGCCGGAACCAGCGGCCGTAACCGCCTGCCGATAGACATGGTCCTGGACATCACCGCAGGCAAATACACCGTCTAAATTGGTCGCTGTACTGCCGTTTTTGGTGATTAAATATCCAGTTTGATCAGCGTTCAAAATATCTCCAAATAAGGCTGTATTCGGCTTATGTCCTATCGCCATAAATACACCATCACAGGCTTCATCACGTGTTTCACCTGTCTGGGTATCTTTCATTACAACACCATGGACACCTTTTTCCTGGCTGCCCAGGATTTGATCAATGGTTGAATTCCAAGCCACGTTGATTTTTGGATTTTTCAAAGCGCGATCAACCATAATCTTGGATGCACGAAATTCATCACGCCGGTGGACAATCACCACTTCGGAGGCAAATTTTGTGAGATAGGTTGCTTCTTCCATGGCTGAATCACCCCCGCCTACGACGAGTACTTTTTTATCGCGGAAGAAAAATCCATCACAGGTCGCACAAGCAGAAACACCATAACCCATGAGTTCCTGTTCGCTCTCGAGGCCAAGCATTTTGGCTGAAGCACCTGTGGCAATAATAATTGTTTCAGCGGTATATGTTTCATCTCCCACCCAAACTTTAAAGGGGCGTTCGCTGAAATCAACTTTAGTGACATGTTTAAAATGGCATTCAGCGCCAAACCGAGTGGCTTGTTCACGGAACTTATCCATGAGTTCCGGCCCCATAATTCCTTCGGGAAATCCGGGATAATTTTCCACATCAGTGGTAATGGTCAATTGACCGCCAGGCTGATTGCCTTCTAATACTAAGGGATTCAAATTGGCTCGGGCGCTATACAATGCCGCAGTTAGACCGGCCGGCCCTGAGCCGATAATGATAACCTTTCGATTCATTCTATGAATTAATTAATGTTAAATAACTGTATCGAGGATATCAGTTATTCTGGTTTTTGGAACGGCGCCCACAATTTGGTTAACCACCGTACCGTTATTGAAAATTAACAGCGCCGGAATACTCCGTACGCCATACTGCATGGCCATTTGATTATCTTGGTCCACGTTTAATTTGCCAACTTTGACTTTTCCATTGTAGTCAGTGGCTACTTCATCTACTACCGGTGCAATTGCACGGCAGGGTCCACACCATTCGGCCCAAAAATCAACGAGCACGGGTGTGTCGGACTTCAATACTTCAGCGTCAAAATTCGCTGAGGTAAATTCTTTGACATTTTCTGACATGTCATCTCCTTCTTTCGAGGTTAAAAATCGGCCCAAAACTTACCGGATTTCGGGGATTGGGAAAACACCAAATTCACAGAATTTTATTATTTGTCCGTATCACGACAGGAGGAGGATCAAATTTCATAACTGATTTTTTCAATCAATTGATAAAGCTTTACCATCTACAGGATTTGGAATAGAAATATTCAAAATCTTAGCAATCGTCGGGGCAATATCTACTGTTTTGACACGTTTTGATTTGATATTCGCTTTTTTTCCGTTTCGCGAAAAAATTAACGGTACATGGGCGTCATAGTCATAGGGCGATCCATGGCTGGCGCCATAAGGATATTTCCAAGTCCAATATTTTTTTGGAATGAGGTAAATATCGGGGCTTTTCTCAGGATGAACCATATTTTTCAACCGTTGCTGATAGGTGCTTTTGCCACCCTTTAACATATCCTCTCTAGTAATTACAGTTCGGATACCTTCTAATTTAGACAAATGGGATTTTAGGATATCCGTCGCCACCTCCCGTTCGAGAGAATTTAATGATTTATTATAATAGAATAAATTCTCAAAACGAATGACCTTGTTGGGCCCGATCTGTTTTGTAATTTTATCTTTCACAACCGTATAAAGCGAATCCCGCTGCGGTTCAGGAATTCGTCCAGCCTCAATGCCTTGGGCTTGCAAATATTCGGGTAAACCAAATGCACCATGGTCACTGGATAGTACATAAAGGACATTACCGCTGCCGACAGAATTTTCGAGTGATTGAATGAATTCACCAAGGTTTCGATCCAACCTCAGGTAATTATCCAATTGCTCATGTGAGTGAGCACCAAACTCATGGCCAACCCCATCCGTGGCTGAGAGACCCAAAAATAAAATATCGGGATTGTCATCCTGCCCCAATTGATATTCATTCACTGCATTTAATCCAAGGTTCAATACGACCTTGTCACCAAAGGGCGTATAGGCAAATGAACTCGTAATTGCTTCTGTACCCATCTCCCTGAATTCAATGGGGAACGTAGGGCTATATCCTTTCGCCGGGGTCCAATCTGCTTCTCCCCTGTAATAATCTGCTCGCGTATTTGATACATAGATATCTTCATCTGTGATTCGATTCCAAACCGAATCAACGTAGGACCCTATATTTAATTTGTCATTAAATGAGCTTACCCACTTTGGAAGAGTGGAACTGTAATAAGTTGAGGAAGTCCAACCTCCTTGCTTATCATACCACAAGACCAAATCAGGATTTTTGCCCCCCAGGAGAACAGCAGCCCTATCCTTCCCGGCGACGGAAACAACCTTGGATTTCGGGTTGGATTTCTTCAGCCAATCGCCGAGTGTAGATGAATCAATATATTTATATGATGGCCCCGGCGACCCGTCCAATAAGACCGTGGCTGTCGTATCCTGAACACAGTACCACCCTTGCCGGGAATCCCTGTCATACCAATGATTGGTGATCAGACCGCCTTTACCTGGATGCATACCGGAGGAAAGGACAAAATGACCAGGGCCTGTGCTCGTGTACCCATGCTCGTGATAGGTCTGGCTGAACTGGACACCATTGTCCTTGAGCCAGCGGTATCCACCCGTGAATAAATGAGCATACTTTTCTAACAATTCAGGCATGCCTTGATCTACTGAGATAAAAACAACCAGCTTTGGTGGATTTGCAAATTTCGAACAACCGATAAATAATAATGCCGCTGTAAGCGGCATTAAAAACCACTTTTTCATTTCACCCTCAAAAATCTTCTTTTTCCAACTTTTATCACAACCTCATTTCCTTTGAATAAGGTCAAATTCATATTTGAAACCTTTTCACCGTTGATCCGGACAGCCCCCTGTTTCACCATCCTTCGTGCCTCACCTTTACTTTGGGTTAAACCTGCTTCAGTCACCAAAGTGATCAACGGTGTATCAGAATCCAAAACAAATTCATCCATTTCATCCGGCATATCCTTTTTCACAATAACTTTGTCGAAATGCTGTTCGGCTGCCAAGGCCGCTCCCTCACCATGGTACAAGGTGACAATTGCCCGGGCGAGTTCCCGCTTCACATCCCGTGGGTTTTGAGACGGATCTTTTAGTTGCTTTTGCACTCGTGCTACTGTTTCTGTATCGGCATCGGCCGCCAGGATAAAATATTTTTCAATCATTCCATCGGAAATGGACATTGATTTCCCATACATATCTTCCGGTGAGTCGGTGAGTCCAATATCATTTCCATAGGACTTTGACATCTTTTCAACACCATCGGTCCCTTCTAAAAGCGGCAAGGTAATGATCGCTTGGGGCACTTGGTCATATTCACGCTGGAGGTCACGGCCGACTAACAGATTAAATTTTTGATCCGTTCCCCCTAGTTCAATGTCTGCTTTCAGTTTCACCGAATCCATTCCCTGCGCCAGTGGATACATAAATTCATGGATTGAAATGGGAATTTCTGCCTTATATCTCTTGGTGAAGTCATCACGCTCAAGCATACGCGCCACCGTATAATGGCTGGACAGTCGAATCACATCACTGAAATTCATAGCATTCAACCAATCCGAATTATAGACAATTTTGAGTGATTCAATATCCAGAATATGTCCTGCTTGTTCAATATAGGATTCAGCGTTTGCTTTGGTTTCTTCCAACGTCAATTGAGGGCGTGTTTTATTCCGCCCGGAAGGATCACCGATCATAGCGGTAAAGTCACCGATAACTAAAATGGCCTGGTGACCAAGTTCCTGGAAGTGGCGCAGTTTACGCAAGACAACTCCATGCCCAACATGAAGATCAGCGCGGCTTGGATCGCAACCCAGTTTCACATTTAATTGTGTTCCGCTTTTAAAGGATTTTTCTAATTTTCGTTTGAGTTCTTTTTCAGGGATGATTTCTTCAGCACCGCGGCTGATGAGTTCCCATTGTTCATCTACACTTAAAAATGCCATTAGCGATTCCGTAATTCTCTTTGTGCGTCTCGTTTGATATCTCGTTCCCGAATTGCTTCTTTTTTATCGTAAATCTTTTTACCCTTTGCGATCCCGACTTCCAGCTTGGCCCATCCTTTGGGATTAAAATATAATTGCAGTGGAATGGCGGTTAGTCCTTTTTGATCGAGTGAATTTTTAATTTTTTCAATTTCACGTTTATGAAGCAATAACTGCCGATCCCTTACGGGTTCGTGCCCTTCAAATCCTGTGTGAGAGTAGGGACTGATATGAATACCAATAACCAAAGCCTGGCCCTTTCTAATGACGACATAGGCTTCTTTTAAATTGGCATTACCTTCCCGAAGGCTTTTGACTTCGCTGCCCAATAGTTCAATACCGGCTTCGAATTTATCCAGTATATGATATTCGTGGAAGGCTTTGCGATTGGTGGCGGCAATCTGTTTATCCATAGGCAAAAATCTGACGGCAAAAGTACGGACTTACGCTTTGCCCATCCAAGTTTATTCCTTGCTGAACCCATATTCAAAAATGTAACTTCGGCGCGCTTTTTAAAGCCCGGGTGGCGGAATTGGTAGACGCGCTAGGTTCAGGGTCTAGTGTTCGCAAGAACGTGCTGGTTCGACTCCAGTCTCGGGCACTCATAATCATCAATAAATATGCTGGTTCCCAGCCTGCTCCCGACCAACGGGAGGGCCGGCAGGGACTCCAGTCTCGGGCACACAAAATGTATTATACTTACGTCTTACGATCTCTCGACGGCAAACATCGCTACGTCGGCCACTGTAAAAATCTCCAATCACGATTAAATCAACACAACTCACGGAATGTAAAAGCAACCAAAGCTTTTCGGCCATGGAAAATTGTTCACGCTGAAAAAATTAAGACTCGCGAAGAAGCGATTGCCCGGGAGCGTTATTTAAAATCAGGCATAGGTCGTGAGTGGATGGATACTATGAATTTATAATTTTTCATACTTTTCGAGCCTTTCTTGGGCCAAATACCCACTAATTTCTCCAATGAACATTTTGCTTTTGGAACCCTATTTCACCGGTTCCCATAAGGCTTGGGCCGAGGGCCTTCAAACCAATAGCCGCCATCAAATTGATATTTTATCTATGAAGGGCCAGTTCTGGAAATGGCGCATGCATGGTGGCGCGGTTTCCCTAGCCAATCGGTTCAATGAAACGGATATACAACCTGATTTAATCCTGGCGACAGACATGTTGGACTTAACAACATTTTTAAGTTTGACCCGCCATCGAACGGCCTCGATACCAACTGCTATTTATTTTCATGAAAACCAATTATCTTATCCATGGTCACCAACGGATAGGGACGTTCAAGAAAACCGCAACAAGCACTACGGCTTTATCAATTATGCTTCTGCATTATCCGCAGATCATGTTTTATTCAATTCTAAATACCATCAGGATTCCTATCTCCATGAAGTGCGGCTTTTACTCAAACATTTCCCCGATTATAATGAGTTAAACACAATCCAACTCATCGAAGGAAAATGCCAGGTTTTTCACTTGGGCCTTGATCTAAAACGATTTGATGATCATCAAACTCAATATGATGGTCCACCACTCATACTCTGGAACCATCGATGGGAATTCGACAAAAACCCTGAATCATTTTTTAAAACATTGTTTCAGTTGGACGAAGAAGGACTTGATTTTCGCTTGGCCGTATTGGGAGAAAATTTTAAAACCACGCCGTCCATTTTTGATGAGGCTCACAAAAAGTTAAAAGATAATATCGTCCATTTCGGATATTGTGATTCTTTTGAGGATTATGCCCGATGGTTATGGCTGGCGGATATTCTACCCGTGACCAATATCCAGGACTTTTTCGGCATCAGCATTATGGAAGCTGTTTATTGCAACACCTATCCCCTTTTACCCAATCGATTGACTTACCCTGAATTACTGCCTGACGCTTACCACCACGATCATATATATAAAGATAAAACCGATCTCTATGAAAAATTGAAATCGGCCATTATGAATATTATTGAGATTAGAAAATTGAAATTTTCTTCTATCCCGGAAAAATTCGACTGGACCAAAATGATCCCGATTTATGACGAGTTATTCTCGTCCTTTATAAACTAATCTTGAAAAAGTTCAGGTGAATTTTTAAGTGCAGTGGTTACCTTTTCAAAAGCATCAATGATATCCTGGACATCCTTTTTACCCCCAAGCAGATGATTCTGTTTTAACCACACCGCCTCTGCGTCAGCAATCCGCTCAGTGACGGGCATTTTCAGATCGCCAAAGTCATATCCCTTGAGCCAGGGATACTCCTCTGCGTCGGTGACAAATAACTTTTCACGGTATAGGGGTGTATAGCCCATATACGTATAAACCCCTTCTGCCTGCATGGCCTTGAAAAATTTTTCCCGGGGGATGCCATGAAATGCTTCTGAATTGTACCGCGTAAGGTAAATATGATTGGCTTGCCGCGTGGTGCCTTCGTAAACGCCGTTCAGCGAAATTCCTTCAATTTGGCCAATAGCTTCATCCAGTTTTTTCCGGTTGCTGTCACGGCGATCCATGTCAGCCTGGATTGAATCAATTTGAGGCATAAGCATACTGGTGGCCATGGCATTGAGCCGGAAATTTCCGCCAAGAAATTGATGTTCATAAAATTCCCCCCCTTTGGTCCGACCGCAATTATGGTAGGAAAAACAGGTTTCATAAAATGCTTCATCATTGGAGAGAATGGCACCCCCTTCCCCGGCGGACATATTTTTAGACGTCTGAAAACTAAATATACCGCCGAGCCCTAATGCGCCTACTTTGGTCCCTTTCCACTCCGCACCATGGGCTTGGGCCGCATCCTCAAGAATGGCAATTCCGTATTTTTTACCGATAGCTAAAATGGCATCCATATCGGCCGGATTACCCCCAATATGCACCGGCATTATCGCTTTGGTCTTTAGGGTGATAGCATCCTCGATTAAAGCAGGATCAATGTTAAATGTTTCCGGATCAATATCAACAAAAACTGGAACGGCATTGGCCATTAACACCGCTGATGCTGTTGCGATGAATGTATAAGGTGGAACGATCACCTCATCCCCAGCTTTCACGCCCGCTGCCTTTAAGGAAACCCATAACGCGGTAGTCCCAGAACTAGTGCTGATACAGTACTTGGCGTCGTGAAATTCAGCGAATTTTTCCTCAAATCTAGAAATGGCTTGGCTCCCGACACCCCAACCTTCACTCTCAAGGGTTGAAATAATGGCATCTTTTAATTGTGAAGTCGGGCGTGGCCATTCGGGGAATGGCTTCGTACGAACGGGGAGTCCCCCGTGGATTGCAAGTTTTGACATTGTACTGTATATATATCCTTAATTCTTGAAGATGAATATTACTGAATTATTAAAATGCGGACCAATCATCCATTCGAGTCAGACGATATCTCATTATGGCTTGCCATATTTACAGGCGCTATTGCCATATGGACAGACTTCACTGTAAATGAGGCAAAATAAATAAGGTGGCATGATGATTGAGAAAGTATAAATGAATTTTTAAACAAAAACGAAGGAGTCTAAAATGACTTTAGTAAAATGGACACCAACACGCTCTCTAATCACCGATTTCGACCGTATGCTGGACGGAATTTTCAATGATGGGTGGAATAAGTTTCCCCCTGTCCGTAGCAACGCTCTTGCAGTTGATATTGCTGAGCATGAAAAGTATTTTGTCCTTACAGCGGACTTTCCGGGATTTGATAAGAAAGATGTAAATCTTGAAATCAATGAGGGCGTATTGACATTAAAGGCCAATCGTGAAATCGATAATGTATCCAATGATGGTTCTTACCGAATTCGTGAACGCCGGCTCGGTTCTTTCAGCCGCAGTTTTAACTTGCCTGAGAATGTGTTGGCTGAAGATATCAATGCCAAATTCAAAAATGGTATTTTGACTGTTTCCATTCCCAAAGCGGAAGAGGTCAAACCAGAAACTCGACAGATTAAAATCAGTTAAGAACTTCCCTGATGACAGGAAAGGGGCTCCGTTGAGCCCCTTTCCTTTTTAAAATAGCAAAATATGAATCAAGAACACATCCAAAATCCAGAAACAGATAATAATCCACTGGAAGAATATGGAATCAATTTGACCAACTTGGCCAAAGAAGGGAAAATAGACCCCGTCATTGGCCGGGAAGATGAGATTAGGCGAATTATCCAGATTCTTTCCCGACGTAAAAAAAATAATCCAGTTTTGATTGGAGAACCTGGTACAGGCAAGACAACCGTTGTAGAGGGGTTAGCTAAAAGAATTATTGAAGGTGACGTTCCTGAAAATATTAAAGGGAAACAACTGATTGCAATGGACCTGTCCGCCATGGTTGCTGGAGCTATGTATAAAGGGCAATTCGAAGAGCGCCTGAAAAATTTCATCAAGGCTGTCAAAGAAAAAGACGGTGAGATTATCGTCTTTATCGATGAAATCCATATGATTGTCGGTGCGGGCGGCCAGGGACAAATGGACGTAGCGAATATCATCAAACCTGAGTTGGCCCATGGGATTCTGAAGGTTATTGGAGCCACAACCCTCAATGAGTACCAAAAATACGTTGAACAGGATGCGGCGCTTGAAAGACGGTTTCAACAAGTATTGATTCAGGAACCTTCTGTCGAAGATACGATTACCATTTTACGCGGAATTAAAGATAAATATGAAGTCCATCATCGTTTAGGAATTCGTGATTCTGCCCTAATCGCGGCCGCTACTCTTTCAGAACGGTATATCTCAGACCGTTTCTTGCCGGACAAGGCAGTGGATCTGGTTGATGAAGCAGCATCAAAGCTGCGAATGGAAATGAATTCTGCACCAGAATTAATTGATGATCTGAACCGGAAACTTATCCAATTAGAGGTGGAGCGGGAAGCGTTGAAGAAGGAAAAAGATTCTAAATCCAAGGAAAGATTATCAGAATGCAAAAAAGAAATCGAACAGACGCGAAAAGACTTGACAAAGTATACGAACATCTGGGAAAAAGAAAAGCAAACAGTTGCCCAAATTTCAAAACTGAAAGAAGAACTGGAAGAAAAAAAATTCAAAATGGAAAAACACTTTAGAAATGGAAATTATGCCGAAGCTTCAAAAATTCAATATGATACAATGCCTAACCTTGAAAAAAGGATAGAATCTTTCACTCGGACTCTGGAAAAATCACAATTTGTTAAACTGGATGTCAGAACTAATGATATTGCCGAAGTGGTTTCAAAATGGACAGGTGTCCCGGTTCAAAAGATGCTTGAGGGCGAAAAGGAAAAACTGCTTAACCTTGAATCAATATTTCAAAATCGTGTCATTGGCCAGGAAGATGCTTTAAAGAAAACCGCCGATATGATCAGAATGTCAAAATTAGGAGTCACGGATCAGGACAAACCGTTAGGCTCGTTCCTTTTCATGGGGAAAACAGGGGTGGGCAAAACTGAATTAGCCAAGACTATTGCCGATGCCCTTTTTGACGATGAAAAAACACTGATCCGCATTGACATGAGCGAGTTGATGGAACAACATTCTGTTGCAAAACTCATTGGTTCTCCACCCGGATATGTAGGATATGACGAAGGCGGGCATTTGACCGAAAAGGTGCGACGGAGGCCCTACTCTGTCATTTTATTCGATGAGATTGAAAAAGCACACTCAAGTGTTTTAAACATACTGCTTCAAATTCTGGATGACGGCCGATTGACAGATTCAAAGGGTCGCACTGTGAATTTTAAAAATACCATCATAATCATGACATCCAATCTTCAGAAAGATCAATTAAATAAGTTTCTAAAACCGGAATTGCGTAATCGTATTGATGAAATTATCTACTTCAACGATTTGACCCAGGATGCGATAAAGCAAATTGTGGACCTAAACATCCAGAGAATGATTAGCACACTTCAAACACAGAAACTTCACTGTGTTGTACATGATAGTATTCGGAATTACCTCATTAAGAAGGGTTATCAACCTGAATTTGGCGCAAGGCCTATTAAACGACTGATACGAAGAGAAATATTATCTGAGATATCGCGTTTTATGCTTGAGCAGCCTGAAGTGGAGTCAATCAGGGTATTATATGATGATGGGGTAAAAATTCGTATGGAAGATCCAATCCAGCTCAAAAGAGCTAGTTAAAATTCGCTTCTCCAGTCCGCGGTTGAAAACGCCAAATTAAGTTCAGTTAAATCCACGTGCAAGGGTCGCTATCGTCCGTCCCTACTTCAATTAAACTAAATCAATAAACCCTTGAAGGATTCGTTTTGCTGAATCTTCATTCAGGGGTTTTTGATTTGTCACCGAAATGGTTCTGGCCAAGACATTGGTTCCCAGATGTTCTAACTGACTACGCAAGCCCCTCAAAAAACGAAATCCTGGCCCCCCGCTATGTGTGCATATCAAAGCAAATTTTCCGTTAAACGCATCGCGCCAGTCCTCAGTTGTGACGGAAATCCAGGCTAAGGCATTGGTAATAATCGGCGGTACACCACCGTTATATTCCGGCGAACAAAAAATAATGCCGCGCGGTTCTTTGAGTTGGGCCGTCAGGGCGTTAATTGTTTCTTTTGGGCCGTCATTTTCAGGCATATAAAGGGGTAAATCAACCGTCTCGAGATTAATTAATTCGCACGCTTCACCAAGTCCATTCAGCAGGGATTTGATATTACCGGCGAGCGTGAGATTATTGCCTGAGGTAGCAGATATAATAATGACCTTACCCATTAGACCACCACTCCCCCGTCCACATTCAGTACTGTGCCACTGATGTAAGATGCTTCATCACTGGCTAAAAAACAATAGGCGTTGGCAATATCTTCCGGTTCGCCCCATCGCTTGACTGGCACCTTTTCACCCATCATTTTGATAATTTTTTCCGGCATTTGGGCTGTCATGTCGGTTTTGATGAATCCCGGCGCCACCGCATTCACACGAATCCCATCCTTACCCAGTTCCCTCGCCCACACCTTGGTCATACCAATCACTCCCGCTTTGGTCGCTACGTAGTTAGTTTGACCAAAATTACCATTATGGGCCACCACAGAAGAAGCATTCAGGATCACCCCACTGCCCTGTTCTTTCATAATGGCGGCGGCGGCCCTTCCGCAGAGATACACCCCTTTTAAATTCACATTAATTACAGCGTCGAATTGGTCCTCTTCCATTTTGGCCAATGTCCCGTCTATGAGAATGCCCGCATTGTTCACCAATACATCCACACGGCTATAAGTGTCCAAAACCGTTTGAAAAAGTTCAGCTACACTTTCTTGGCTGGAAACATCGGTTTTTACAAATAATCCTTTTACCCCATCGGCGGTGGACTGCCCGGATGCTTCGTCAAATTCCGCAATGACCACTTCGGCCCCTTCGCCTGCGAACTTCTCCGCTGTGGCCCTCCCGATCCCCCGGCCCCCGCCCGTAATGATACAAACTTTTCCTTCCAGTAAGTTCATTGATATAACTCCAATCTAATTACATTAATTTCAAGGCAGCGAAATTACTTGTTGAAATTGATTTAAAGAAAGCAATCCCATGATTTTGGAAAATATTTTAGGCGCGGTGGGAAACACACCCGTTGTGAAGCTCAATTCCATTGGAAAAGAATTAGCCTGCGACCTCTATGCCAAGTGCGAATTCTTCAATGCCGGCGGTTCCTTAAAAGACCGGATCGGCCTCAGGATGGTGGAAAATGCGGAAAAATCCGGGCGCATTATACCGGGAGATACACTGATTGAACCCACCTCCGGGAATACAGGTATAGGCCTTGCATTAGCGGCTGCCGTCAAAGGATATCGTATGATCATCGTTATGCCGGAAAAGATGAGTATGGAAAAGGAATACACCCTCAAAGCCCTTGGTGCGGAGGTCGTTCGCACGCCTACCGAAGCTGCCCACGATGACCCTGAGGGTTTAATCGAAGTGGCCAAACGCATGCAGCAGGAAATCCCCAATGCCCATATTTTGGATCAGTATGCCAACCTGGATAATCCCGATGCACATTATGAAGGTACGGCTGAAGAAATCTGGAACGATTTCGGAACCGATTTAGATATGGTTGTGGTTGGCGTCGGAACGGGCGGCACAATAACGGGAATCGCTAAAAAACTCAAAGAAAAGAATCCAAACATTCAAATTGTGGGCGCTGATCCTTATGGATCCATCCTTGGTGGGGGTGATGAAATATATCCATACCATGTTGAAGGAATTGGATACGACTTTTTTCCTGATGTGTTGGATAATTCTCTCGTGGATCAATATGTGAAAATCAACGACCAGGATTCATTCGATGTGGCCCGCAGATTGATTAAGGAAGAAGGATTGCTTTGCGGCGGCTCCAGCGGCTCTGTTGTCTGGGCAGGTCTTCGGGCGGCGCAATCATTGGAAGCGGGACAAAAATGTCTCTGTATTTTAGCGGATGGGATTCGGAATTATCTCGGAAAATTTGTTTCCGATGTATGGATGAAGGAGCACGGATTTACCGTTTGATAAACTCTGAAAAGATCATGACGCGATATCCCGATCCATCCTGAAAGAAGGTAGTGAGATGAAAAAATTCAAAATCACACTTCTGATGCTTTTCCTCCTTTTAATATCCTGCCAAGACAAAGGAGAAAATGGAATTCCCACCCCTGATTTTGGCGACGATTACACATTGGATAAAAGCCATGGTGTCAAGGGCATCCATGTTAAAAAGGATTTTACTGCATTGATTTATGTCCGCTACGGCGGCGGGTGTAAAAGGCATACTTTTCAGCTCCAATATCATATTGATAATATGAAGGCCTATGTATGGTTAAAACATGATGCCAATAATGATATGTGCCAGGCATACATTGCTGATACGATTGAAAAACCGATCCCTAATTCCATACTAAATAAAGAAATTTTTCTCCTCGTACCCCACGAGGAAGATCCCATCAAAATATTTTAAGGGTCAAGACTAGTTGGCATAACATGAAAAGCTGTAAGTTCCATAATAGC
>CAYFJU010000006.1:0-64422 GCA_964343505.1 uncultured bacterium | reverse complement strand
CGATTCAGCCGGAATTGTATCACCGTTTGGAGGCGATCAGGAAAGAATTCCAGGAAAACTGGGGGAAACTTCCGGCCAGCATACGAGAAAAACAAAAGAAAGAATTGTCCATCACCTTCACTTACAATACGAATGCGATAGAAGGCTCTACCATCACCGAAGCGGAAGTGAGAGGCATTGTTTTAGACAAAATATCGCCCGGGAAATCCCTGGCGGATATTAAGGAGACGGAAGCACACAATGCTGTATTCCTGGAAATGCTTGAAAAGAGAATTCCCATAACCAACAAACTGCTGCTGGATTGGCATCAAAAAATATTCGGCCAAACCAAACCGGAACTGGCGGGAAAGTATCGTGACTATAACGTCCGAGTTGGACCACACATAGCGCCAAAGCAACAGGACGTGAAGCCAATGATGAATCAATTGATCAGATTTATTAGGGAGAATAAAGATAAAATAAACCCAGTGGAATTGGCAGCGATTGTCCATTACCGATTTGAAAAGATCCATCCATTCGGTGATGGAAACGGACGGATCGGCCGCCTTCTGATGAATCATATTTTATGGAATGCGGGATATCCCATTTTAATCATCGAATATAAAAACAGGAATGCATACTACAAGGCGCTTGAACGGGAAGAGGGCGGATTTAATGGTTATTTTATAAGAAGATTTTTGAGCGTTCATGGTAAAGAGGATTGAGAAATGGCCTAACCCTATTAATTTCCGTCCTCGATTTTCTACATAATTTTATGAATTCCACCCAATTCCAATCCTGGCTTAAGGCACCATCCCATACACTGATCATGGGCATTCTCAATGTTACGCCGGACTCATTCAGCGATGGGGGACAGTTTACCGATCCAAATGAGGCGGCAGATCATGCCCTCCAAATGATGGAGGAAGGGGCCGACATGATCGACATCGGGGGAGAGAGTACCCGTCCCGGCGCCGAACCGGTACCCTTAGAAGAAGAACTGAACCGCACCATCCCCGTGGTTGAAGCAATTCGAAAAAAATCGGACTGCCTGATCTCAATCGACACCTATAAATCGGCCGTAGCTAAAGCAGCGCTGGATGCGGGGGCCGGTGTAGTAAATGATATTTCGGCCCTGACTTTTGATGAAAACATGGCCTCTTTGGTAGCAGAAAAGAATGTCCCTGTGATTATGATGCACATTAAAGGGACACCCCGGGATATGCAGAAAAATCCAAGTTATGAGAATTTAATCGGGGAAATAATTGATTTTTTTACGGAACAAACAAGCTTGGCGAAAGAAAAGGGTGTCCCTGACACCAATATCATTTTGGATCCGGGGATCGGCTTTGGAAAACGGCTAGAAGATAATTTTGAAATCATCCGGGAATTGAGGCAAATTTGCGCTATGGGTTATCCTGTTTTATTCGGTCCGTCGCGGAAATCATTTATCGGCACAGCACTTAACCTGCCCGTGGAGGACCGGTTAGAAGGGACGTTAGCGTCCATCACTGCCGGTATTATGAATGGGGCCAGAATTGTCCGGGTCCATGATGTGAAAGAAACCAAACGGGCGGTGACTATTATCGAAAAAATAATGGGAATCAATTAGATGATTCTATTTCAAATAGGTTTTCTAACTGTCACTTTGATTGACGTGATTGACCTGCTGCTGGTGAGTTGGTTGTTTTACAAGGTCTATATGTATTTCAAGGGCACCCGCGCGGGGCAGATGTTAGCCGGACTTATCATTCTGATGGTGGCCTCATTTTTATTCAATGCCTTTGGGTTCAGCGCTTCCAGTTGGCTGGTGAACCAGTTCCAGACCGTGTGGGTCGTGGCCTTTGTAATCCTGTTCCAACCGGAACTCAGACGACTTTTGATCTATGTGGGCCAAACACGCTTTTTCCAGCGGATATTTCGTGTCGGTACATCCAGGACCATTGTCTCTATCGTGGAAGCGGCCTCACAGCTTAGAGAGCGCCATTGGGGCGGATTGATCGTCATCCAGCGGGAGACTGGCCTGCGGACCTACAAAGAGCAGGGAACTCAACTGAAAGCGGAAGTGACGGCGCCACTATTGGTGTCAATTTTTAATCCGTCGTCTCCTTTGCACGATGGGGCGGTGATTATCCAAAATGAAATTATTGATGCAGCGGCCTGTATTTTGCCCCTAACGGAAAGTACCATGATTGATCCGGAGATGGGAACCCGCCACCGGGCAGCCCTTGGTATTTCCGAAGAAACGGATGCGATTGTGGTCCTTATATCCGAAGAGAAAGCGCGGATTTCGGTGGCCGAAGACGGCCGTTTTGCCCATATCGATATGGATGATATTGCCTTGAGAAAATATTTAAATGACCGAATGTTCATCGCTTCGGGGGATTAGTACTTATTTATGGATTGCAACAATGAGTGCTTGTCCGCCGTATGGCGAATGCGAATTGTTGCAGGAATCACTTTAGAAATGATTTCTGCCTATACTGCGTTCCGGGCGATGGGCGCCTTGTTCATCATTTCAATCCTGGGTGGTGGTCAAATAAATAAATGAACGTATTAACCTACACAATCCTCAGCGTATTACTCGTGAGCCTTGTATCCCTGGCGGGATTGGTGACGCTTTCCATTTCCGGGAAGATCCTGGACCGCATTATGACCTACCTGGTGAGTTTTGCCACGGGCAGCCTCTTCGGCGGTGCCCTGATTCACCTCCTGCCGGAAGCTTACACCTCTTCTGCTGAACCCATTTTTGTTTCATTGTGGACCATAGGCGGTTTGGCCACCTTTTTTGTGATGGAAAAATTCTTCCGCTGGCGCCATTGCCACCACCCCACAACAGAAGAACATGTCCATCCCGTAGTGCCCATGAATATTTTCGGCGACGCCATGCACAATTTCATTGATGGTGTACTAATTGCCATCAGCTATTCCGCCAGTATCCCCTTAGGGATCGCTACCACCGTGGCCGTCCTGTTTCACGAAATTCCCCAGGAGATCAGTGATTATTCGATTTTAATCAATGGCGGACTCACTGTTAAAAAAGCACTCTTAGTAAATTTCTTCAGCGCCTCTTTGGCTTTAGTGGGCGCCTTATTTGCTCTGCAGATGGGGAAAAGCATTACCGGATTCACCGATGCCCTAGTGCCCATCACCGCCGGCGGATTTCTCTATATCGCCGGTTCAGACCTCATCCCGGAGCTTCACCACAATACGGATGTGAAAAAGTCATTCATCCAATTGTTGATGCTGATTTCAGGCGTGGCGGTTATGACTGTTCTGGCCCTGAATTTCTGAAGATTTTCATCTGACCACATTTGAATGAAAGTGTAATTTCATCTATGGAATTAATTGATTTAAAAGACCGATACACCACCGCCGAGAAAAAATATACCGAATTGCGGAGGTATCTTTGACTTATCCGCCAAGCAAGCTGATTTAGAAAAAATGCGTCAGGCCTCCGCCGCGCCTGATTTTTGGAATGACAATGCGGCCGCTTCAGCTCTCCTGAAAAAAATATCCCTCCTGGAAAAAGAAATCACCCTTTGGCAGGATCTGGATACACTCCAGGGTGATGTGGAAGTACTGCTTGAATTTGCCGAAGCAGACGAAGCAGGGTTAGAAGAAGTGGAAACGGAATTAAACAATTTTGTCACTACCATCGAGGACTTGGAACTAAAGATGATTCTTGGTGAGCCACAAGATACACAGGATGCCATTGTAACTATCCATCCCGGGGCCGGTGGCACCGAAAGCCAGGATTGGGCCGAGATGCTGTACCGCATGTATACGCGCTGGATCGAGCGGAAGGGGTTCAAAAAGGAGATTATGGATTACCAGCCCGGGGATGAGGCGGGCATCAAAGATCTCACGATGGAGATCAAAGGCGATTATGCCTATGGACTTTTGAAAGCGGAGGCCGGTGTTCACCGGTTGGTACGCATTTCACCTTTTGATTCTAACAGCCGGCGGCATACATCTTTTGTATCCGTATTTGTTTACCCTTCTTCTGCAGAAGAAATTGAAATTGAGATCGATCAAAGTGACCTTAGGATCGATACCTATCGCGCCAGCGGCGCCGGGGGGCAGCACGTAAATAAAACGGATTCAGCCATTCGGATTACCCATATTCCTTCGGGGATTGTGGTCCAGTGTCAGAACGAACGAAGTCAGCATAAGAATAAGGCCTCCGCCATGAAAGTGCTGAAAGCACGCCTCTATCAGTTGGAAGTGGAAAAAGAGAAAGAAGCCATGAAGGACCTGGAAGACACCAAAATGGATATCGCCTGGGGCAGCCAGATTCGGTCTTACGTATTTCATCCTTACAACATGGTGAAAGACCATCGCACCAAAGAAGAAACGGGCAATGTAGCAGCGGTGATGGATGGGGATATTGATAAATTTATTCGCGCCTTTTTGATGAACCAATTGGGCGAAACAGTAGAAGGACAGGAAGCATAATCTATTCGTACTTTTTTTATTCACCTTACTAGGATAAAGAAATGGCCGAATTCAAAATATACAAACATAATCCGCCGCATTTAATTATGGCGAATGCAAAATATTTTATAACTGTTTCAACTTTTGAAGGGGAGCCATATTTACGATTATCATCCGCAAAAGAAAAGCTGTACTCTTCACTTCAAATAGAGTTTACAAAACATCTTTGGGAAATTGAAGATTGGGTGATTTTAGATAATCACTATCATCTAATGGTGAATGCACCCGAAGACCCAACCGCATTACCAACTATTTTTAAAGAAGTACATCGATTTACGGCGTTGTGGATAAAAAAGAAGTTAAGAAGTCTTTATAACTATATGGAGTCCATCAACCGTGTTGATGGAGATTTAACAGGGATAAATATTGAGGATGAATTAACACAGTTAATTCAAAAAGATGATTTAAAACGATTGAAAGGAAAGGGCGGATCAACACTGATAAATTTTAGAGATGAATTAACACGGTTAATTCACTCCAAAAAGGTTTTTTATAATTATTGGGATACCTGCATCACTTATGAGAATTTGTATTTTACTCGTTTAAATTATATTTGGTATAACCCGGTGAAACATGGATATGTTGATTCCCCTGAACAATGGAAGTTTGGCAGTTATTATTATCGATTTAAAGGAGAAGAAAAAGAATTGAAGGAACTTTTGAAAAAATATCCATTCCATGATATTAAAATTAGAGATGACTTTTAATTTCAGGAATTTTATATATAGTTTTGCACGTGAATTGGTAGAGAAAAATCAAATACCTTGATTTCATAAAAGCAAATATGCGTACAGCCGGTATGTTCAGAGATCGGTATTTTGAGTTATTAGAAATTTGTAAATATCTTCCCTAAAGTTTTGTATTTCCACCTAATAAATCATTTGATAAACCTATAAATATGACCAAAATTTAGGTCGTAAATGAGGTGGTAATATGAAAAATGTTTTAGCAAACTGTTCTGCAAGCATTTCAGAATTGAAGAAAAAGCCCACTGCGCTCATTGATGAATCTGATGGAGAACCCATTGCTATCCTCAATCACAATAAGCCCACAGCTTATCTTATTCCTGCGGAAACCTATGAAGAGCTATTGGAAAGCATAGAAGATTATCAACTGGGAATCATAATAAAAGAAAGGCAAAATGAAAAAATTTCAACTATAGAAGTTGATATTGATGACTTATAAGTAAAAGTTTCTTCCAACGGCACTTAAAGAATGGAAAAAACTGGATCATTCCATTCAGTCCCAATTAAAAAGTAAAATAAAAGGGCGGCTCAAGAACCCCCATGTAAAAGGGATTCAACTGAGAGGATTTAAAAATCATTATAAAATAAAACTGAGGACCAGGGGATACCGCCTTGTTTATGAAGTCATAGATGATGAATTATTTATTCTGGTGATCGCCATAGGGAAACGGAGTAAGGACTCTGATTACAAAATAGTTGAAAAACGGTATAATAAAACTAAATAATGAGTATATAAAATACTCCAAATGGTGTAATTTCAGTATAATATTATAGGTAGTAAAATGAAAATTCAAACCAGCGTAAGAGTCGAAGACAGTTTCTATAAAGAAGCAAAAACTATTTTTTCAAAATTCGGGCTTAGTTTTGGAGATGCTGTGAATATATTCATCGCCAAGGTTGCCATGGAAAAAAAGATTCCTTTTGATTTAAGTCTGCCGACAAAAGAATTGGAAACTCGTGTTAAAAATATAGAGGATAAAAAAAATATTGAAATTTTTAATACAGCCAATGAATTGTTTGAAGAATTAGGAATCTAAAATTGCTCCAAATCGTTGTGGAAAAATCTTTTAAAAAGGATTTTAAGCGGGATAAAAAAAGTGGGCAATATTCAGGTAAAGATTTCAAGTTATTTAAATCAATAATTTCAGCCTTGCAAAATCAGAATCTTATTCATCCAAAGTTTAAAAGGCATCCCCTCAAAGGAAAATTGAAAGATTATGAATCAATTCATATAAAAGCTGATTGGTTGCTCATTTTCAAAGTTGATTCAAAATATTTATATCTTATTGTGCTGGGGAAACATACCCAAGTTTATCAAAAATTTAGGTAAATACATTCTGTCATAGTTGATAGATAAATTTCTAATTGATCTGTTTCCTGTTCAATAGAACCAGAATTGTTCTGTAATTTTAACGCTGAATTTTTAATACTTTAAGAAACAAGTCGCAAATAGAAATTAGATTAATGAATAAAAATCAACCCAGCCAAGAATCGAACAAAAGCCTCAATCAAATCATTGATTTTCGGAAAGAAAAATTAACCAAACTGCGGGAGGCGGGCGTGGAGCCCTACCCTCAGAAATATGAGCCCACCCATTTCAGCGCCTATATTTTAGGCGATTTTGAATCGCTTGAAAAAAAGGATGTAAATATCGCCGGGCGGATCATGTCCATGCGGAAAATGGGGAAAGCCTCCTTTTTTCATATCCAGGACCAGCAGGGCAAAATCCAGGTTTTCATCCGCCGGGACGATGTGGGTGAGGCAAATTATGCCAATTTCAAATTGCTGGATATTGGCGACTTTGTCGGTGTGAAAGGCTATGTGTTCAAAACGAAAATGGGCGAAATATCCATCCATGCTGATAGCTTAACCGTCCTCTGTAAATCCATTCGGCCTTTGCCCGTGGTGAAAGAAAAAGAAGGGGAAACCTTCGATGCTTTCGTCGATAAGGAGCAGCGGTATCGGAACCGCCATCTCGATCTCATTGTCAATCCCGAAGTGAAGGATACATTTGTGAAACGGGCCAAAATCGTGAAGGGTCTCCGGGATCATTTGGACAATATGGGATTCCTGGAAGTGGAAACACCGGTCCTCCAACCCCTTTATGGCGGTGCCAACGCCCGGCCTTTTACCACCCATCATAATGCACTGGATCAAAGTCTTTATTTACGGATTGCGGACGAACTTTACCTCAAGCGCCTGGTCATCGGCGGGATTGACCGCGTCTATGAAATTGCCAAAGATTTCCGCAATGAGGGTATGGACCGGAACCATAACCCGGAATTTACCATGCTGGAATTCTACTGGGCTTACGCCGATTTTGAAGATAATATGAACCTGGTGGAAGACATGGTCCGCACGGTGGCGGAAAGTATTGACGCCCTGCAGTTCAAATGGGGTGATATGGAAATCGATCTCTCCAAACCCTTTGAAAGACGGCCTATTTTAGAATTGCTGAAAGAAGCCACCGGCGAGGATTTGGAAACGGCTAGCGATGAGAAAATGCGGGAAGTATGTGGGGCGCACAATATTGTGGTAGACAAAAAAGCGAACTATGGGCAAATGTTAGATGAGCTTATGAGCAATCTGGTGGAGCCTAAGTTGGTTCAGCCGACTTTTATTACGGATTATCCCAAGGCCATTTCGCCCTTGGCTAAAAAACACCGCAATGGTAATCCCAATTTAGTGGAGCGTTTTGAATTATTCATTGGCGGCGCTGAATTTGCCAATGCCTTTACCGAATTGAATGACCCCATCGATCAGCGGGAACGCTTTGAATCCCAAGCCCGCTTGGCAGCCGGAGGTGATGAGGAGGCTCATCCTGTGGATGAAAACTTCCTCCAGGCCGTTGAATGCGGAATGCCCCCCACCGGCGGTGTGGGGATCGGGGTGGACCGCCTGGTAATGTTACTGACCGAGAACCGGCATATTAAAGATGTGATCCTGTTCCCGGCCCTGCGTACAGAAGAATAATAGATAAATTTTGTGGTTCACTTTATCCGAATCAAATGGATAGATATGGATTGCATTAACTATGTTAATGCATGGATTGACATAGTCAATCCAAACCAAAATACATGAACTTTCCTTTTTACCTTTCGACGCGGTACCTCCGATCGACCCAAAAAGGGAGTTTTACCCGTACCGCCGGGGTCTTGGCCATCGCAGGACTGTCTGTGGGAATCACGGCCCTACTCATTACATTATTTATACTCAATGGTTTCGAAAGGGTTATTTCCCAGAAGATCGCTGATTTTGACGGCCATATCCGCGTCCGACATTATTTAAATAATCCAATTACCCCTCAAGTTGCTGGCATGGACAGTGTCCTGTCCAAGTTCCCCGGGCAAATATCTCAGTCTTCATTTATCCAGGGTCCGGCCCTGCTCCGAAAAGGGAAATCGGCGGAAGGCGTGATCGTGGAAGGTATTGACCCGGCAGTGGCGGGGTTCATTGAGAATATGTTGGTCCGTGGGAGCGACAAAATTGTGGGCAATCAAATTGTGATCGGTGAGCGTCTGGCGGACCAGTTAAACATTATGGTTGGAGATATGCTTGTATTATTCGACCTGGCCACCTTGAATGGGAGTAAAAAGCGTCTGAAACAGTTTGTGGTCTCCGGCCTATTTCATTCTGGGATGACGGAATATGATCATTCCCTGGTATTCATGAACCTGGTTCAGGCCGACGGTTTATTCAATATGGATGGCATGGTCTCTGGTCATATTCTCAGACTCAGTGATTCCAAAAATGTGCGTGAATTGTCTGAGTCCCTGGAAAGCGCTTTGGCTTATCCGTACATGGTGATTACATGGAAGGAGAAGAACCGCGCCCTGTTCAAATGGATGGACGTCCAGCGCTGGCCAATCCTGTTCATTTTTGGCCTGATCGCCCTGGTGGGGGTGGTCAATATCATTTCGGCTTTGGCCATGATTGTCCTCGATAAAACACGCCAGATTGGGATTCTAAAATCGCTGGGTATTACTCAGGGAAAATTGAAGCAGGTATTCCTCGCCAATGGGTTGATGATTGGGGTAGCAGGGGCCACCGGCGGATCATTATTGGCTGGGATGCTAGCCTGGCTGCAGAACAATTTTAAACTAATCACTGTCCCTGAAGATGTCTATTTCATGGATTTTATCCCCATGGATGTAAGCTTTTCGGATGTATTAGCAGTGATGTTTATTGCCATTATTTGTGCAGTTATAGCAGCGGTTTGGCCCACGGCGAGAGCTGGACGGATTCAACCGGCAAAGGCGTTGAAGTACGAATGAAGTTTCCCATGTCCATTGCACGCCGTTTTATGTTGGGCGGAAAAGGGGCCGGACCCAGTCGTCTCACAGGCTGGATTGCCATTATTGGCTTAACCGTGGGCTGTATGGCCATGGTCCTTTCCGTGTCTGTTCTCAATGGATTTGAATCACGAGTGGTGAGCCGCATCATCGGTTTTGAGGGCGATATTCGTGTGAGCAATCTATCCGATTGGGATGGGGGCGTTGAGATGATCCGTTCAATGGACGGTGTGGAGGCCGTGATGCCATTCCAGGAACGGAAAGGGTTGATCCTCGGCAGGGATGAGGCCCAGCGTATGGTGGTGCTCAAAGCTGTTGATCCGGAATTGATCACTTCGTTTTATGAATTAAATATGATAACAGGAGATAATAACCTGGAATTGCCTCAGGTTTACTTAGGTGAAATGACGGCCCAACGCCTCAACCTTACTATTGGAGATGGCCTGCGGATCCTGAGCCCTATCGATCAAGGATCAGCGTGGGGCATCCCACGTCAGATTCAATGTGTGGTGGGGGGAATCTTCAATATCCAGGTGTTGGACCTGGATGATAAAATCGCTTTCATTCCGGCTGAAGTTGGAAAACGACTATTTATCCGGAAGAATGGTCCTGACGGGGTGGATATTCGTCTTTCTGAACATGCCGATACGGACCGGGTTGCCGCGTTCATTCAAGATCGGTTCCCCGATGCAAAGGTGGACACCTGGGGCGACCTGCACCGAGAATTATTCGCGGCCATGAAATTTGAACGGATTGGCGCACTGGCCGTCCTGAGTCTGATCATCCTGGTGGCCTGTTTTAATCTCGTCACGACTTTGGTTCTGGTCACGGCACAAAAGGTGCGGGAGTTCGGCATTCTGCAGGTCATGGGCGCGACCCGGGATGCGGTGCGATCAATTGTGATGAACCAGGGAACCATGATCGGAGGAATCGGGATTGTTGCCGGATTGGGTATCAGCCTGGCCATGATCGCTATTCAAAATATATTTGGGGTTATTCCCCTCCCGGAGGATATTTATTTTACACCCTATTTACCCATGGTGATTTTTGCTAAAGATGTCATAACTATCTTGTTTATTTCAGTAGGGATGGTCATTTTGTCGACCTTCATCGCGGCCCGGCGGGCCTTAATGATTTCACCTATCGAAGCGGTATATTTAGAAAAATGATCCTTAAAGCAGCACACCTCTCCAAATCCTTTCGCAACGGAACCAGGGTATTGTCCGTTTTCACTGATGTTTCCATGGACATAAAAACGGGGGACCTGATTACTATCATGGGCCCCAGCGGCGCCGGGAAATCGACCCTGCTGAATATTTTAGGTACCCTGGATGTGCCTGACAGCGGTTCGCTCATTTTGGATGGGCAAGCTATTGATTCACTATCCAATCGTCAAATTGCAGAAATCCGTAATTTACACTTGGGATTTGTATTTCAGTTTCATCATCTCCTGCCGGAATTCACCGCCCTGGAGAATGTGTTGATCCCCAATCAAATCGCAGGAAATGAAGGTAACCACCTAAAGGCAGAAGAATTATTGAATTATATAGGCCTTACCGACCGTAAGGATCATTTTCCGTCCCAACTTTCAGGTGGTGAGCGTCTCCGTGTGGCAGTTGTTCGTGCCCTTATGAATGAGCCTAAATTGGTTCTGGCGGACGAACCGACAGGAAATCTTGATCTTGGGAATGCCAATCGTCTGGTGGACCTCTTCAAAAAAATTAATACCGATTTCAACCAGGCCTTTGTGATTACGACCCATAATCCGGAGGTAGCCTCCATTGGGAATAAGCAATATTATTTGGAGAATGGAACACTTTCTCTTTCAGATAGTATTTGAAACTGAATTATCCCTGTTTAATTTCACGGTAGTATGAAAGAAAATTTTTCCAAGCGCGTTCAGAATATTATGAAATATGCCAAGGAGGAAGCCATCCGCCTGGGGCATAGTTATGTGGGATCCGAACATTTATTACTGGGCCTTCTGCGGGAGGATACGGGGCTCGGTTCCAAAATTTTTGATATTTATGACTGCAATATAGAAGATATCCGTGCTATGGTGGAGGATATGATCAAAACCTCCGGCGGCACCATGACGCTGGGCCACCTTCCCTTAACACGCCGCGCCGAACGAATTCTCCGTAATGCCTTTAATGAAGCGGCCGCCATGGCCGCCACCATCGCCGATGATGAACATTTGCTGTTAGCCATGCTCAAGGAAACAGAAGGTATCGCTTACGAAGTCCTCAACGCGCACAATTTAGATTATGATAGTGTGGTCGATTTGATTCATGATGATTCCCCCAAACCGGAACCAGCCGCGCCAGCCAAACGGAAAGAAAAATCAGTTAAATCCAAAACACCGGCTCTGGACCATTTCTCAAGAGATATCACGCAGGCGGCACGGCAGGGCAAGCTGGATCCAGTCGTTGGCCGAAGAGATGAGATTGAACGGGTCGCCCAGACTTTATCGCGGCGCAAAAAAAATAATCCTGTATTAATCGGTGAACCGGGTGTCGGGAAAACAGCCATTATTGAAGGACTGGCGCAAAAAATTGTTCAAAAGGATGTACCGCGCCTGCTCCATAATAAACGCATTCTTGCCCTCGATTTAGCAGGGCTTGTGGCCGGGACAAAATATCGCGGTCAATTTGAAGAGCGGATGAAAACCGTCATGGTTGAACTGGAGAAAACGGATGACCTGATTATATTCATTGATGAACTTCATACGTTGGTTGGAGCGGGTGGAGCCTCTGGCTCCCTGGACGCCTCCAATATGTTTAAACCGGCCTTGGCCCGCGGTGATATCCATTGCATCGGCGCAACGACTTTAGATGAATTTCGAAAATATGTGGAAAAAGATGGCGCCCTTGAACGGCGCTTCCAGAAGGTGAATGTGGCGCCGCCATCGCCGGATGAATCGATTGCCATCCTCAAGGGGCTTCAACTCAGTTATGAAAAACATCACCATGTGATTTATGATGAGGAAGCGATCGAAGCGTGCGTACATCTGTCTCACCGCTATATCACGGATAAATTTTTACCCGATAAAGCCATCGATATTATGGATGAAGCGGGATCCCGTGCTCATATGCTGAATATGAAAGTCCCCCAGGAAGTGATTGACCTTGAGCTGGAGATTGAAAAAGTCCGCTCGGAAAAAGATTCAGTTGTCGTTGCCCAAAGATTTGAAGATGCGGCTAACCTCCGGGATACGGAACAGAAGCTGATCCGGAAATTGAAAACACTCCAGAAAGATTGGCAAATGGATGAGGCCTCCAATCCCATCCGCGTCACAGAAGACAGTATAGCCGATGTAGTTTCCATGGTGACTCGGATTCCGGTTCGCAAGGTGGCCCAGACTGAAGGGCAGAAACTGCTGAAGATGAAAGAAAAAATGTCCGAAGATATCGTCGGTCAGGGTCGCGCCATCGACGGATTAAGCCGGGCCATTCAGCGCTCCAGGGCTGGACTGAAAAGTCCAAACCGCCCCATTGGTGTATTCCTATTTTTAGGTCCAACCGGTGTGGGAAAAACGGAAACAGCCAAAGTTTTGGCCAATTATTTATTCAGTCATGGTGAAGCGCTCATTAAACTGGATATGAGTGAATATGGCGAACGCTTTTCTGTCTCACGCCTGATTGGCGCCCCTCCCGGATATGTGGGCTATGAAGAGGGCGGCGCATTAACGGAAAAAGTCCGCCGGAATCCCTATTCGGTAATTTTGTTTGATGAAATTGAAAAAGCCCATCCAGACGTATTTAACGTCTTGTTGCAATTATTTGATGAAGGCGTCCTGACCGATGGCTTGGGCCGGAAAGTTGATTTTCGAAATACGATTATTATTTTGACTTCCAATATCGGTACGAAGGAAATCCAAGGCGGTGGTACATTTGGATTTAGCGAGGGCACGGAAGAGGCCAACTATGAGGCCATGCGTGACCGAATCCTGGACAAGGTGAAAGGTACGTTTAATCCTGAATTCTTAAACCGCCTGGATGAAACCATTGTCTATCATCCATTAACCAAGAAGAATGTCCTTGAAATTATAGACTTGCAGATAATGGATCTTCATGAAAACCTCGATAAAATCGGATTAACCCTGTTGGTGACTAAAAGGGCCAAATCACTGCTGGTTGAAAAAGGGTTTAATCCTGAATATGGGGTTCGATTCCTGCGGCGAGAAATTCAAAATTCATTGGAAGATCCCTTGTCCGAACTACTTTTAGGGAAGGCGTTCAGCGATGCCGAAGGCATCAAAGTGGATGTGAAGCACAAAGAATTTGAATTTTTGCCGGTTAAGGCAAAATCCAAGAAAAAGCCATCTTCCAAAAAAGAGTCAAAAGAGGGTAAAAAACCGGCCAAATCTATCGATTCTTAGACTGTTTTTAGTCTATATCTGTCATATATAGCGACATAATTGCATAAGTCTGCCATATCGGTCAACAAATCATCTTGGCATAATAATTGTCCTTAAGGGTGCAGAATTTATTTTTCACCCACTTTAAGGAGTAATCAAATGGGAAAAATTATCGGAATTGACCTTGGAACAACCAACTCATGTGTGGCTGTTCTTGAAGGTGGTGAACCGACTGTAATTAACAGCACTGAAGGCGGCCGGACAACCCCTTCCATTGTTGCCTTCACCAAAGATGGTGACCGTCTTGTAGGCCAGCCGGCCAAACGCCAGGCTGTGACCAATTCGCAAAACACAGTATTTTCAATCAAACGCTTCATGGGCAGAATGTTCAATGAAGTGGGTACAGAAATTGAAGAAGTCCCTTACAAAGTAAGCAAAGGTGACTCTGGTTCTGTGGTTGTTGAAGCAGGCGATAAAAAATATTCACCACCGGAAATCGGCGCCATGGTCCTGCAAAAATTAAAGCAGACTGCTGAAGAACATTTAGGCACAACAGTGACGGATGCGGTGATTACCGTCCCGGCATATTTTAACGATTCCCAACGCCAGGCCACCAAAGATGCAGGTAAAATCGCCGGACTGAATGTTCGTCGGATTATCAATGAACCGACAGCTGCTTCTTTGGCTTATGGGTTGGACAAGAAAAAAGATGAAACAATTGCTGTATTTGACTTAGGCGGCGGTACCTTTGATATTTCCATCCTCGAATTGGGAGATGGCGTTTTTGAAGTGAAATCAACCAATGGTGATACCCACCTTGGTGGTGATGACTTCGACCAACAGGTGATTGACTGGATTGCATCCGAATTCAAAAAAAGCGATGGCATCGACCTGAAGAAAGATCCTATGGCTTTACAGCGCCTGCGTGAAGCGGCTGAAACTGCTAAAACGGAATTATCCAGTTCCAAGCAAACTGAAATCAATTTGCCCTTTATTACCGCAGATTCTTCAGGACCGAAACATTTAAACTTGACACTCACCCGGGCCAAATTCCAAGAATTGGTTTCTGACCTTGTTGAAAGAACGGTTAATCCTTGTCTGAAAGCGATTAAAGACGCGGGATTATCCGCTTCCGATATCCATGAAGTGATACTGGTCGGTGGTTCCACACGGATTCCGAAGATCCAGGAAAAAGTCAAAGAAATCTTTGGCAAGGAACCGAACAAAAGTGTGAACCCCGATGAAGTGGTTGCCCTTGGGGCCGCCATCCAGGGTGGTGTGCTGGCCGGTGATGTGGATGACATTCTGCTGTTAGACGTCACCCCCCTTTCATTAGGAATTGAAACTTTGGGCAGTGTTTCCACCAAATTGATCGAAAGAAACACAACAATCCCAACCAAAAAATCACAGATATTCTCGACGGCAGCGGATAATCAAACCACGGTAGAAATCCACGTCCTCCAGGGTGAACGTGAAATGGCAGTGGATAATAAAACCATTGGCCGTTTTCATTTAGACGGTATGCCACCGGCGCCGCGCGGTGTTCCCCAAATTGAAGTGACCTTTGACATCGATGCCAATGGTATCTTAAACGTCCATGCCAAAGATAAAGCCACCGGTAAAGAACAAAGCATCCGCATTGAAGCATCCAGTGGTTTATCCGATTCCGAAGTGGATAAAATGGTGAATGACGCCAAAAAGCACGAAGGCGAAGACAAAGCGAAACGTGAAATGATTGATATACAAAACCAGGCTGAACAGCTGATTTATCAGACCGAAAAGAATCTGGAAGAGTATAAAGATAAGTTGGACGAAGGTGAAAAGAAATCGCTGGAAGATGCTGTCGCCAAAGTGAAAACAGCGAAGGATGGCTCCAGTGCAGATGACCTGAAAGCTGCGATTGATGAACTGAATACCGCATGGAATGTTGTGGCTTCCAAAATGTATGAAGCAGCGAAGGAAGAAGGTCCCGCTGCCGGTCCTGAACCTGCATCAGAAGAAAGTAAAGCCAAGTCTAAAAAGAAAGACGATGCTGAAATCGAAGATGCGGACTTTGAAGTTGTGGATTAAACCTCAGTAAAAAATCGAACTGAAAAAAGCGTTCTAATTTTGGGACGCTTTTTTTGTTTATGGAACTGAAGACACGTAACTTCATATCAGAGCCAAAGCGATTCATACATTAATGACCAAACGCCTGACCATTTTTTTCATTCTCGCCCTTGCGATCGGTATTGCAGGGTTTTTGCTTTTTAGGCCGAGCATGTGGCAGGGACGAATAGAAGCCTATCTCAATAATCAAATGAATGAAAATGGATGGAAAATTGAAATCAGTGCATTGTCCGGTCATTTGTTTACGACCTTACATTCGGATAATGTCTCTTTAGTGCATGATAATGGCGCATCCATATTCCTGCCGAGCATAACGACTAAAATAAAAATCAAACCCTTGTTAAAAGGCCGGATTGAAATTGATCAATTATCGGTCTCCCATGTTGCCATTCAACCTTTTTTCAAATTAGATGACGATTCGGTATCTGCGGATTCTTTCGCATTCGCACCGGAAAAAATCCCATTAAATATTCGCAAACTGCATGTGGATGGGAATGTGTATGTGCCCTACGATGACTCAAGCCGGGCAGTTCATTTTATGATTAATGGGCAGGTGAATGATGTCCATCAGGCAATGGAAATCGATTTACAGGAATTTGAAATATTCTGTGCAAATCCCAGGATTGATATGACTGTTAAAAACATTAGCGGTAAACTATCATCAAGAGGTGTGGCGGTTGAAGTAGAAAAAGCGAACTTAAACGGATTTAATATCAGCGGAAAATTTGATTATGACCGGGGTGAAAAGTCGGCCATTCGTTCCCAAATAGAATTATCGGAATATGAAATTCCTTCGCAAATATTTTCACAACTACCTCTACAACCTAATCTATCCAAGCTCTCAGCTACCTTCCATTTTGAGTCAGATCTGACCCATTTTGTGGGTGATTTGTTTGTACGAAACGATTTGGGACTGGATATGGGAGGTAGTTTTGACTTGACCAGATATCCCGATTATTTCCGTTTGGAATCCCTGGAACTGGCGGGGAATGACGCTATCCTGGAAATGCAAGGATTGTTTGAAGACGAAGGGCGCTTTAATGGAACGGTCCAACTGCAGGAATTGGATATCAGTCAATGGGTGTTAAACCAGCCCCAAACCAATTTATCCGGATATATTCTGGTTGATGGTGAAATTCCTGAAACGCAAATCACAGCTCTGGATATTAATGCTGAAATCAATGAGTCGTTACTTTTCGACCGGGAAGCATCTTCAATTTCAGGCGGTGTTTCCTTCAAAGATTTTGAATTAGCCATCACCAATCCCATTACCATGACGATTGGACCGTCGATTGTTTCTGTGAACGGATCGGCAAATTTTAATAATAGATCCTTGGATCTGGATTTGGCCCTTACGGATGCATCCACCTTTTTAATCAATAATTTCTGGAGCGATTCCTTATCGGGCGGTTCGGCCACAGGATCCTTAGCATTATCCGGACCATTCGATACATTAGGGATAAATGCTGATTTGTTGATCAAGGAATTTCAGTATAAAAATATTGCACTGTCCTCCTTTGAATTTTTAGGCCATTTGAGAAACTTGAACGAATTCAAGGATGGGGAAATCAAGGTTAAATTTGGTAAAGGGACTTGGAACGAACGGGGGTTTGAAAGCGGGACGGGCGAATTTCGGCTTGGAACGGATGTGGTTGAAATTTCCAGTTTTGAACTTAAAAATGGTCAGGATTATTTACAGTTCAATGGAGCCGTTCATAACGACAGTGTATTAATATTGGAACGGTTTCAGATTGCCTATCAGGACCATTATATGATCAATCCCCGGCCCTTGACCATTGTCAATTTGGATGACCAGTTTTCATTTGAACCATTTGAGGTGCATGTGGATGACGGTATCATTGATGGGTTTATTAAAACCAATCCTTTCCGGGGAAGATTGAAATTTTCCAATGTCACCACTGAATTATTAAAACTGTATGGCTGGGATCTGGATTATAATCTCACGGGAAATATCTTTGGTGAAGTGTCCATTGGCCAGGATTTAAACCCGGATGATGTCAGTCTGGATGTTACGCTGAAAAATGGTGAAGTCGCCAACCAACCCTTTGATGATTTTTATATCTCATCCTTGTATCGAGATGGCATCCTGCACCTGGAAGAATTAACCCTGACTCAGGGGGAAAAAACAGGATTTCAGGTGATGGGCACTTTCCCGATTATTGCCGATTCGACTAAGCCAAGGATGGTAGATTTGCAATCCAGTTTTAAAAACGTTGATTTGGCAACACTGACCCAATTTGCCCCCAAATGGAAGCCCTTTTTGTTCGGTCAATTTACCGGAAATTTTAACATGGGCGGGACCACACAGAAAACACAATTTGATTTAGATGGGAAAATTGAGAATGCTTTTTTTGGCCGAATCCCGCTTGGTACCGTCAGGGGAAACGGGCACTATTCAGATAAAAAACTCAAGTTTAACCAATTCAGTTCAACCTGGAACGGCAACCATGTAAAAGGGGAAGCAACCCTTCCCATCGATTACGACCTGGCCTCACCCAATGCGCGAGCTTGGCATCCTGGTGGAGAATTAAGTGTAAAAACTGAGGGCGATTTTCATTCCGCTGTCTTTTTATCGGAATATTTAGCCGAGACTGATTCAATCATTGGGAAAATAAAAATCAACCTGGATATAACCGGACCACCTGAAAAGTTGATGCGGAACGGCAGTATTCATATTGAGCATGGTGAAATCTATACAGTCCTGATGGATGAACCCGTTCGCCACGTTTCCGCCTCGGGGGATTTGGCGGATAACCAGTTATCTATTCATGGATTCTCTGGTGCCCTTTATGACTCCCAATCCAAAATTGATTCCACCCAAAACCTCACCATTACCGGGGGTATGGATTTCACCCAATTTTTCGAACCGCGCTTTGATTTACATGCTGTTGGTGAGCAGATTTTCTTCCGTTCATTGAATGGTGATATTGAAGGATACGGTGATGTGGACTTGACCATGTCCGGAAAAGATACTTTGGAAATCAATGGGACGATTGCAGCCAAAGAAGGGGCCATCTTTATGGAATTTACCGGGAACGAACCGGTGGAAATGGCGGAAGAAAAAGGCCGGACAACGACCAATTATAATATTCGCTTCCCGATTGAGGATACATTTTCAATTCGTAATTCTCAGATTGATGCAAAAATATCCGGTGAATTGGCCATGTCTAAACAATATGATGGAGACTGGAATTATTCAGGAGAAATCGAATTTGTAGAAGGTGAAATCTATTATTACGTGGGTGATGTATTTGAAAACCTCCAGGGGGTCATGACCCTGGATGGACATGGGTTCAATCCATACCTGGAAGTGACGGCCTCAACCCGCATCGGGGACGCGGAAATCTTGTTGGGTGTATATGGCCCATTTGATAATCCTGAGTGGCGGTTTGAGAGTGATAAGGGCTACACGGAAAGTGATATACTCCAATTGTTGACCTTCAATACACGGGTGGCTGAAGAAGGCTTTACCACCGAAGGCTTGGGTACTCAGGGGGCGACAATCCTCGGCGCTTACATCGAACGGCAATTCGAACGAAATTTTGTCCGCGCCACCGGATTGAAATCTGCGGGATTGATTGAAGATGTCCAAATTTCTGGTACAACTGATTATTTGAGCCAGGAAGAGGGTGAAGAATTCAGCATTAGTGCCAGGGTGAGTGAAAATTTCAGTTTTAGTTATCGCCGATCTTTCTCCCTTGAAGGTGCTTATAAAAAGAAGGTGGGTGTAGAATATAAATTAAATCCTAATTTCTCCGTCATTGGAAATGTGGATGAGACCGGAAAAGTCCATATGAAGTTCCGCGTCCGGCGCGTATACTAATCATCAATGCAAAAACTGAAATTATACCTGGCGACGGCCGTCGCCACAATATCCCTGTCTGCTCAAAGTGCGGAGATACGCTTGGTCAGCAGTGTGAATTATATCGGGAATCATTCTTTCAGCCACCGGAAACTGATGGATCAGGTGCAATTAAAAAGATCCTCATTTTTACTATTTTCACGTGTTGAGTTTGATCGCCGACTGCTCAAACTCGACGCCATATCGATAAAAAATTTTTACCACTCAAACGGATTTTTAGAAGTAACCGTTAAAGATTCATTTTCCGTCAATGATGATAAAGTGGATATTTATTTTATCATCAATGAAAGGAAACGATATTACCTCAATTCTGTCACAATCAACGGACTTCAATCCATAAAAGAAAAGGAAATCATGTCTTTATTAGGGTTGAAGGTCGGCAACCCTTATAACCCGGTTCAGATTAACACCAAATTGGTATTGGTGGATGAAGCGTTCCGGGAGAAGAGTAAGCTTTCCGCCCGCCTGGATGTCCAACAGGAAATTCAAGATTCTGTTAATATCACCATTCAAGTTGAAGAAGGCCCGGATGTGTATATCAATCAAGCTTGGGTGTCGGGGACAGAATTTATCGATTCAAGCTATGTCCGGCGAGAATTCTCTTTTAAAAAGGGCGACTTATTTCGCAAAAGCCTCATGGATAAAACGAAGCGCACACTTCTCCAGGCAGGGTTCTTTTCATCGGCCAGTTTAATCACACACCCCGTGGCGAGTGCTGACAGCCTGATTAATATTGAAGTCAGGATGAAAGAATTCCGGAATCGCGGTGTCCAGAATTTTGATTTTGGGTATGAGGATATTGAATATGTGCCCGGTGTGAATTCAATGGTTGGGGTGGGGGGATCGGTCCAGTGGGTGGACCGCATGATCCTGGGATCAAAAAACCGCTTTGATGCTCGCGGATCAGTCGTCATGCCAACCGAAGAAGAATTTTTATATCCACGCTTCAGTATTGATGTAAAGATCTCTAACCAGCGTCCTTTTGCGATGAAAATACCTACACAAGTCAAAGTGTTTTTTCAGCAGTTTAAAAATTTTGGTGATGAGCAGGGGCCCTACGTCCGGCGGTTTGGATTCCAGTATTCGAATATATTTCGCTGGAACCGCATGCGCTCCTTCCTGGATATTGGTATCCGCTTGGAACGCTTTGATGAGTCTGAAGAATTCAAAGATAATATTGAACAACGGAAATTCAGCCTTCACCTGCACCAGGACAATCGTGACAATCCGGTTTATCCAACGAAAGGAAATGTTATTGTATTTAAAATGAATACTTTTGGCGGATTACTTGGCGGGAATCGATCCTATTCCAAATACGATTTGGATTTCAGGCAATATGTTTCACCGATTAAAAATGTCACAATCGCCGGAAGGGTGAACGCAGGAATAATTACGGCGTGGACAGATGCCTATGATCAATATGAAAGAGTGCTATTCGAAAAATTTTATTTGGGAGGGAGTAACACGCTTCGAGCCTGGAAACCGCTTCAATTTATGACAGAATTGAAAGATGGCACGACGATTCCTTTGGGCAAAACAGCAAAACTGCTCACCAATTGGGAGGTGCGCTTTCCACTGTTCTGGCGCTTAGGCGGGGTGCTGTTTTATGACGGCGGCCATATTTCAGATTCGATTCAAACCATTCAGATGAGAGACCTGCAGTGGAATCGCGGATTGGGCATCACCATTGATTTACCGATTGGTCCGATCCGAATTGATTATGCTGAAAGTACGGCCGATCCGAAAATGAATCAGTTTCATTTTGGATTCCTCTATTCTTTTTAAGGGAACAATCCATCCACCGCTTCGTAAGGGAGAATTCAAGGTGGTGGCAGAAGAAGATATCATATAAATTCACCGCCCTTAAATCAATAGAATCCACATGAAATCAAAACAATTAATAACCATCTTTACTGCAGTGGTCATGACCAGCTGCGGATTATTTAAAACCGCCGATGATCTTTTTTTGGAGGCGGAAAACAAACGGAATGGTGGGGACACAAAGGCAGGCCTTGAATTGCTTCAAACGATTGTGAATCAACACGCCGACCATGAAAAAGCACCGGAAGCCCAGTACCTGATTGCTGAAATCTATTATCGTGATATGCGAGACTATTCCAAAGCCATTGATCAATATGGAAAGTTGAGCACCAATTTCCCAGATTCCAAACAAGTGCCATTTTCATTATTCATGCAGGGCTTCATTTATGCCAATATGCTGGCCGATTTCAAACAGGCCGAGGCTCATTACAGTGAATTCCTCGAAAAATATCCGGACCACGAATTGCATCAGTCCGTAAAATTTGAACTTAAATACCTTGGTCGCGACATCAAGGAAATCCCAGAACTCAAACACATTACCAAATAAATCAATATGTCAGAATTTAGTTTATCAGAAATCAACGATCGGATTGCCAAAGAATCTGCTTTTATCGATACATTGCGACAATCGGTAGGCGAAGTTATCGTCGGGCAGGAAGAACTGATCACCAAAATATTAATCGGGTTATTAGCCAACGGCCACCTGTTATTAGAGGGGGTTCCCGGCCTGGCCAAAACATTAACAGTGAATACATTGGCTCAAGCCATTGCTACTGATTTTCAACGTATCCAGTTCACCCCGGATATGCTCCCGGCGGATTTGTTAGGGACATTGATCTTTAATCAAAAAAATGGTGCATTCGAAATACGAAAAGGGCCGATTTTTTCAAATATAATCCTGGCGGATGAAATCAACCGGGCGCCGTCAAAAGTACAAAGCGCCCTCCTGGAAGCGATGCAGGAAAGGCAAGTCACGATTGGTGAGGATACTTTTAAACTGGCTCCTCCTTTCTTGGTGTTGGCCACACAAAACCCCATCGAGCAGGAGGGGACCTATCCTTTGCCCGAAGCCCAAGTGGACCGCTTTATGATGAAGCTGAAAGTGGGTTATCCCCAAAAAGATGAAGAACGGAAAATCCTGCGGCAGGCTGCCAGAACGGGTAATTCACAACCAATTAAACCAGCCGTAAAACCAAAACAAATTTTGAATGCGCAGAAAACAATCAATGATATTTATGTGGATGAGAAGGTGGAGGATTATGTCCTGAACCTGGTGTTTGCCACCCGGAATCCTGATGAATTTGGATTGGGTGATTTGTCCCAGTTGATTGAATATGGCGCCAGTCCCCGGGCCACCATCAATTTAATCCTTGCTTCAAAAGCGCGGGCTTTCCTGGAACATCGCGGCTATATTACACCGGAAGATGTACGGTTTGTGGGCAAGGATGTATTGCGCCACCGCGTAATCCTCACCTATGAAGCAGAAGCGGAAGAAATGACTTCTGAGGATGTTATTCAGAGACTTTTTGATTCGATTGAAATTCCCTAAAGAAGGAAAAAGGAAAAAATGGATGATATGTGATGGGAGATGGAAAATGGAAAAAGACCTACAAATTCTGTCATCCCACATCATCCCTATTCCAAATCACATCTTACATGCCAAATCACCCGTGTCCCTTCTTCCTTTTTACTTTTTCCTTCTGCCTTAAACAATGATCCCTAAAGAGATACTTCAAAAAGTCCGCCACATTGAAATTCGGACGAAAGGGTTGGTGAACGACCTCTTCGGCGGAGAATATCATTCCGTATTTAAGGGCCGTGGAATGACCTTTTCTGAAGTGCGGGAATATACACCCGGTGATGACATCCGCATGATTGACTGGAATGTGACGGCGCGCTATAATGCGCCATTCGTTAAAATATTTGAGGAAGAACGGGAACTGACTGTTTTCCTCCTGGTGGATGTAAGCCGTTCCGGGCATTTTGGTACGATTGATCAATTTAAGTCCGAACTGGCGGCGGAGATTGCCGCTGTACTGGGCTTTTCTGCCATCAAAAACCAAGATAAGGTTGGACTCATTTTATTCAGCGATCATGTAGAAAAATATATCGCACCCAAAAAAGGCCGTTCCCATATTTTACGTGTTGTCCGGGAAGTGCTTTTTCATGAACCGGAAGGAACGGGAACGTCTTTACAATCAGGTTTAGATTTTCTGATGAATGTGGCCAAGCGCAAAGCAGTGGTATTTCTCATTTCTGACTTTTTGGATGACGGCTATTGGAAATCCCTGAAACTGGCCAACAAAAAACATGATATGATCGGCATCCGAATTGCTGATCCGGCCGAAGAAAACCTCCCTGATTTAGGACTGATAAAAGTCCACGATCCGGAAACGGGAAAGCAGTTCTGGGCTGATTTGTCATCAGAAGAAGAGCGGGATGCATTTTCAAAATCGATCCGGCAAAAATGGGATACATTTGACAATGAATGCGGCCGTGCACGGTTTGATGTGATCGATGTGGGCACCGATGCGGATTATGTGGAACCACTCATGACTTATTTCCGTCGACGGGAAAAACGATATTGATCCTGTGAAAAATTTCTTCTTTATCTTTCTCATTATTCTCATGGCTTGTAGTCAGAATCAATCATCTAAATCAGTAGAAATGACAGTGGAACTGGACACAACCTACACCACCATCGGCAGTCCCGTGACATATTCAGTCACCGTTCAATCTTCAAAAGATAAAATCGTTCAATTCCCCGAGTGGACATTGGAAGACCCCCTGGAAGTTCGGTCATATTCCATCCATGTGAGTGATAAAGGTCAGGTGGGCGAATTTGAATTGGTGTTCTGGGATACGGGTAAAGTGGCCATCCCCGGTGCAACCATACATGTTCTCAATGCCGACAGTACTTTGGCTTATGAGATGAGCGCCGATTCCATGTTTATTGACGTGGTTTCCATTACCGAGCAGGACCCCAGTTTTAAGCAATCCGGGGGTGGCATTATGCCTATTAAGGATCCCGTACCTGTGCGATTTCCCCTGCCTTGGAAAGCCATTTTCCTGGTTCTTTTATTGGTCGGCATCCTTGTTGGCATGGCAATGATCTGGAAAAAGCGCTTGAGTGTAGAAGTATCATTTGAGGAAAAGCCGGATTATTTGGAAGAGCCCGATTCTATCGCACTAAAAAAGTTGGATGAATTGGATCGATCGGAACTATTAGTTAATAGAAATATCAAAGAATTCTATGCCCAGCTTTCATTGATCTTGAGAGAGTATACGGAAAACAGTTTATTCATTCGGACGCTGGAAATGACCACCGAAGAGATTCGTGAGCATCGCCCCGTGTTTCCCTATTCTGATGAACAGATTAATGCCTATCTCAATATTCTCTCAGGAGCTGACATGGCCAAGTATGCCAAACATATTGCCGCCCTGGATCAATGTTCGGCTGATCTCAGTATGGCTCGATCACTGGTGCAGGATACGGTTCAATGCTGGAAACTGGTTGGAAATTCCTGAGAAAAACTCAAATAATTATCCACTTTGTAACATTAAATTCCCCGGCTAATTAAGGGATAAAAATGGCAACCACATCCGATATTAAAAACGGGGCAGTCATCCTGCACAAAAATAAACGCATGCGCGTTATGGAATTCCTTCATGTGAAACCGGGGAAAGGCCCGGCGTTTGTCCGCACGAAACTGAAGGATATTGCTTCAGGAAAAATTATTGATGAAACATTTAACGCCGGGATCAAACTGGAGTTTTTGAAGATTGAAGCAAAAACAATGCAGTTTTTATACGATGACGGCGATTCCCATATTTTTATGGATAATATCACTTATGATCAAATCAATGTGATGAATGACTTAGTCGGAAATGCCAAAAACTTTCTCAAGGGTGGTATGAATGTTGATATTCTTTTCGACGGTGAAGAAGTCTTGGATATTCGCATGCCGGCACACGTACAATTAGAAGTAAACCACACCGAACCGGGGGTGAAGGGCAATACGGCTACCGGCGCCACCAAACCCGCCACAGTCGAAACAGGTTATACTTTACAAGTGCCATTATTTATTAATGAAGGCGAAGTGTTAAAAATCGACACGCGATCCGGAGAATATATTGAACGAGTGAAATCTTAATCGTAGTTTCAACGGTTATACATAAATATTGAAAGTAAATCATGTGGCAAGATAAGCTCAAAGAAATCATTTACCTTTTGGAAAACAGCGATGTGAATGAAATTGACGTCAACTTCTGGGGACGTCGCTTTCGCGTCGTAAAATCGGCGGGCGTCAGTGCGAACTCCCCACCGGCAGTTGTTCATACGTCTGCACCGGCTGTTGCGCCGGCCCCAGTGGCCGCAGTGGCTGAATCGGAAAGTACGCCCCCCGCAGAATCTGTCAGCGGTGAGGAAATATTATCTCCAATGCCGGGCACTTTTTATCGCTCCTCATCCCCTGATGCAGATTCGTTTGTGAATGAAGGAGACCGGGTTTCCGAAGGTGACACCTTGTGCATTATCGAAGCGATGAAAATCATGAATGAAATTGAGGCTGAAACCGGCGGAACGATTGTCAAAATCCTGATTGACAATGGTCAAGCGGTTGAATACAATCAGCCCCTTTTCATAATTGATCCCTCCTGACTGAAACACGGAATCGGCATGTATAAAAAAATCCTAATCGCCAACCGCGGTGAAATTGCACTGCGCATTATCCGTGCCTGCCACGAACTTGGCTTAAAGTCCGTCGCGGTGTATTCCACAGCGGATCAATATGCGCTGCATGTCAAATTTGCCGATGAAGCGGTCTGTATCGGACCCCCGCCCGGCAATGAATCTTATCTCAATATACCGCGCATTATCGCTGCCGGTGAAATTACTAACTCCGATGCGATCCATCCCGGGTACGGTTTTTTGGCGGAGAATGCAGACTTTTCAAAAATCTGTGAAGACAATGGATTCGCTTTTATTGGCCCTAATGCCGATATAATCAATGCTATGGGCAATAAAGCCCAGGCCAAAAAAACGATGAAGGCAGCCGGTGTGCCCGTCATCCCGGGGAATGAAGGTGTCCTGAAAGATGCTTCAGAAGCCCGTGAATTGGCTAACGAAATGGGATACCCCGTTATGCTGAAGGCTTCCGCTGGCGGGGGTGGCCGTGGCATGCGTTTGGTTCAGGAAGAAAGCCAAGTGGAACATGCTTTCAAAACAGCCAGTGCAGAATCACTTACAGCTTTCAACAATGGTGATATGTACATTGAAAAATTTGTAGAAAATCCGCGCCATATTGAAATCCAGATTTTAGCCGATGTCCATGGGAATGCAGTCAGTTTGGGCGAACGGGAATGTTCCATCCAGAGACGTCATCAAAAATTGGTTGAGGAATCTCCTTCCGCTGCGGTGGATGAGGACCTGCGGAAACGTATGGGTGATGCTGCCGTCGCCGGTGCGAAAGCGGTTAACTATGTTGGTGTGGGTACAGTTGAATTCCTGCTGGATAAAAATAAAGATTTCTATTTCATGGAAATGAACACACGCATCCAGGTAGAACATCCTATAACGGAGATGGTTACAGGCGCAGATTTAATCAAATGGCAAATCCGCACCCATGCGGGCGATAAATTTCCCGATTATTTATATAATATGAAATTGCGTGGTCATTCCATCGAATGCCGGATCAATGCGGAAAATCCCGATATGAATTTTGTCCCCTCTCCCATGCCGATTACCAGTTTTCACATGCCCGGCGGGAAAGGTGTGCGGGTGGATTCCCATGCTTATGCCGGTTATGAAATTCCATCCTATTATGATTCGTTGATCGGCAAATTGATTGTCCATTCTCCGGATCGGGAATCGGCCATAAACCGCATGGAACGAGCCCTAGAGGAAACAATCATTGAAGGACCGAAAACAACGATTCCCTTCCACCAGGCGATTATGAAAGACGAAACATTCCGCTCCGGAGAATTTGATACAAGTTTCCTGGAATCATTTGAATACAAAAAAAAGGACAATGAAGGATGAGCCTTCCACAAGAATTAAAATACACGAAAGACCATGAATGGATTAAGATTGACGGTGATACGGCAACCATCGGGATAACCGATCACGCCCAGGGTGAATTGGGTGATATCATTTTTATTGAATTTCCCGATGTGGGCCAGGAAATGGAAAAAGATGAACCATTCGGTACCATTGAAGCGGTAAAAACTGTAGCTGACCTTTTTGCTCCGATAAGTGGAACTGTAGCTGAAATTAATGAAAGTTTAGAAGATAGTCCTGAAACAGTCAATGAAGATGCTTTTGGGGATGGATGGATTGTAAAAGTATCCATTTCTGACGCAGGGGAACCGGATGAACTGCTTTCCGCCGACCAATACGCTGAATTGATTGGTTAAACATGTTAGACGTTTCTGCCATCATTCAGGATAGTGCTGAAGTCAAATCGGCCATGCTCCAGTCTTGCGCTGATGATATCCAGGCTGCCGCCCAAATGATGATTGATGCATCCATGGCGGGGAATAAAATTCTCTGGTGCGGTAACGGTGGTTCCGCTGCTGACGCCCAGCATATGGCCGCCGAACTTATGGGGGGACTCAGAGATCATGATCGGCCTGCCATCGCATCCCTGGCACTCACCACCGATTCCTCTTTCGTCACCGCCTGGGCCAATGATACAGATTATGAATCTATTTTCTCCCGTCAAATCGAAGGGCTGGGGGAAGCGGGCGACCTGTTGGTGGCTATCTCCACCAGCGGAAATTCGGCCAATGTCATTCGTGCTATTGATACAGCAAAAGCCAAATCCATAAAAGTGATTGTCCTGACGGGGAAATCCGGTGGCAAAATGACTGGCGCGGGCGATATAACGATCTGCATCCCAAGTGATGATACTCAGCGTATCCAGGAAGGCCATCTTTTGGCAGAACATATTCTGTGTGAGTCAGTAGAAGCAGCATTCATGGAGCAGTAATGGAGCATTTTATCCGGGATTATATGACCATGTTGAAGGTTGAACGAAACCTGGCCCGGAATTCACTGGAATCCTACCAGCGGGACCTCAATCAATATCACCATTTTTTAGAATCAAAACTGCACTTAAAGACGATTCGCAATGTGACATTGGGCCACATTCGAGCCTATATCCGCAATTTGAATGATCGCGGTATGGCGGCCAATTCCGTGAAACGGGCCGTCTCTTCCATTCGCACCTACCATAATTTTTTGTCGTTAGAAGGCCATCTGCAGGATAACCCGGCCCAATTGCTGGAGACGCCCAAAATTCCACGAAAATTACCCAATGTGCTCACGATCCAGGAGGTTGATCAGATTCTGGGTGTCATTCCCGATAAGGCGCCCATGGCCCACCGGGATTTAGCGATCTTTGAAATGATGTATTCCTGCGGTTTGCGCGTAACGGAATTGTGCGATTTTAAAACAACAGAAATCCTTTGGGACTCGGAAATGATCCGCGTCCAGGGGAAGGGCGATAAGCAACGTTTCGTACCCATCGGGCCCATCGCCCGGGATAACCTTAAAAATTATCTCAATCATGATCGACCTGCTTTGGCGGATAAAAATCCCAATGTGGCGGAAGTGTTCCTGAGCCGCAATGGCCGTAAATTGACGCGCATGATGATTTGGATCCTATTGAAAAAATGGACCGAAGCGGCCGGAATTGGGAAAGAAGTCAGTCCCCATACACTGCGCCATTCATTTGCCACCCATTTGTTGGAGGGAGGCGCAGACCTGCGCTCAGTTCAGGAAATGCTGGGCCACACTGATATTGCCACCACCCAGGTGTATACCCATTTGGATAAAGAACATTTAAAAGAAGTGCACCGCACCTATCATCCGAGGTTTGATTAATGTTATTTCGTTTACCACCAGAAGTCCTCCTAATGTTGATCCCGGTCCTCTTATTCGCGCTGGTATTTCATGAATATTCCCATGGATGGGTGGCCAATAAACTGGGAGATCCAACAGCCAAATATGCCGGACGGTTGACCCTGAATCCCTTAGCACACCTGGATTTATTTGGCTCCCTCATGATTCTTTTTGTAGGCTTTGGTTGGGCCAAACCGGTACCGGTGGATGCTCGTTATTTGGCCAATCCACGGACAGATATGATGAAAATCGCCTTTGCGGGACCCGCGGCGAATTTGGTTTTGGCATTCGTAGCCGGCACCATTATACGATTGACGGGTTATATGGGCTCCCTCACCACCATGCTGGTGATGTTTACACAAATCAATATCATGCTGGCTGTATTTAATATGATCCCCATTCCTCCTCTGGATGGCTCCCAGATCTTTTCCGGATTTATGGTGCGTAAAAATCCCGATTTGGTAATGAAGCTTCAAATGTACGGTCCCCAAATTTTAATGGGCTTAATCCTGTTTGGGATGTTCACCCGCATATCACCCATTTGGATCGTCATCAGTCCCTTCGTCAACTTTTTTATGTTCTTATTTGCAGGACTTTAATGGACCGGGACGATAAACGATTTTTTAGACGGTTGACACCTGCCCGTAGGAGCAAGCGATCTTTAGTCGGGACAATCGCCATGCTCGTAGTGATTATACTTCTCATTAATTATTTATTAAAAATTGCACAGGCAGGATAATGAAACTGGTTGAATGTGTACCGAATTTTAGTGAAGGACGGGATGCGGTCAAAATCAAAGCCATCACCGATGCGATTGAAAGTGTTGACGGCATTACCTTATTAGATGTTGATCCCGGTGCCGATACGAATCGGACCGTAGTGACATTTGTTGGTGCACCCGATGCAGTGGCTGAAGCGGCATTCCAGGGGATTCGCACTGCGGCGGAAGTCATTGATATGTCCCGGCACAAAGGGGCCCATGCGCGGATGGGTGCCACGGATGTTTGTCCATTTATTCCAATCGCTGACGTGAGTGATGAAGAATGTATCGCTCTTTCGAAAACCGTCGGTCAACGGGTGGGCGACGAATTGGGGATCCCCGTTTACTTGTATGAACATTCGGCTCAATCGCCTGAGAGGCGCAGTCTCCCCAATATCCGCCAGGGTGAGTATGAAGGAATATCCGAAAGAATAAACGATCCCCAGTGGAAGCCCGATTTTGGTCCGGCTGAATTTAACGCGGGCGCCGGTGCAACGGTTATGGGTATGCGCGATTTTCTCATCGCTTACAATATTAATCTCAATACGCGGGACCAGCGCTTAGCTACGGACATCGCCTTTGAACTGCGTGAAAGCGGCCGCAGTAAGCGTATTCCACATCCCGAATCACCCAATCTTTTGGATGGAGAAATTGTCCGCAACCCCGACGGAAATCCAGTAAAAGTGCCGGGGATGTTCAAGGATGTGAAAGGAGTCGGCTGGTACATTGATACATTCAAGCGGGCCCAGATTTCCATCAATTTTAATAATTACAAAGTTTCCACAATTCACGATGTTTATGACGCCGCTTGTAAACTGGCTGATGAACGGGGGATTCGTGTAACAGGCAGTGAGTTAGTTGGTTTGATTCCAATGGAAGCGATTCTTATGGCGGGACGTCATTACTTAGAAAAACAGCGGCGCTCCACCGGCGTCCCTGAAGCGGATCTGATCGAAGCGGCGGTTCAATCACTGGGATTGAATGATGTGACCCCTTTTGTCCCGGAAGAAAAAATTATCGAATATGCGGTGGGTAAAAAATCCGGCGAACTCATGTCCTTGACTACCGATGGATTTGTGAATGAACTGTCCACCAATAGTCCCGCGCCCGGGGGCGGATCGGTCTCAGCACTGGCGGGATCCTTGGGGGCGGCATTGTCATCCATGGTGGCGGCCCTAACGCATGAGAAAAAAGGATACGAGGCCAGTAAATCGGATATGGAATCCATCGGTACGGAAGCCCAATCCATCAAGGATAGACTCTCATTTTTGGTTGATGAGGATACCAACGCCTTTAACCAAGTGATGGCAGCGAATCGGTTATCAGCCTCCAATGATGAGGAAGCGGCTCAAAAAGACGAAGCGATCCTGAATGCCAATAAATATGCCATCGATATTCCATTTGAAGTGGCGACGTTGTGTTTTCGTGTGATCGAATTAGCGGAAGTGTTGGTGGAAAAGGGGAATCCCAATTCAGTTAGCGATGCGGGTGTAGCGGCGGAAGTGGCCTTAGCTGGCGTTCGGGGTGCTTCTATGAATGTGCTGATCAACCTCCCCGGCGTGGATGAGGAATCCTATTGCACCTCAAAAAGAAATGATGTGAATACTCTCATTCAAAAAGCAGAAGCCAAACATAAAGCCGTTTTTGAACACACATTGAAAGTCATTGAAAGATGAAACCACTGCCCACGAAACATACCAAAAGCACGAAAAACTTTTTAGTGTCTTTCGTGTATTTCGAGGGGTGAACAAATGATTAAACCATTATCAGAGGATTTACGCAATAAAATCTCCGCCGGAGAAGTGGTGGAACGGCCGGCTTCTGTGGTGAAAGAATTGGTGGAAAACAGTCTCGATGCGGGCGCCACTGAAATTACTGTTGTTGTTGAAAAAGGCGGCCAGCAACTGATCCAGGTAACCGATAACGGTTCAGGGATTTCGCGCCAGGAACTGCCGATTGCTTTTGAACGTTACAGTACAAGCAAAATCGGTTCCGTTGATGATTTATTTACGATTGATACCTTGGGCTTTCGCGGTGAAGCGCTGGCGAGTATTGCCTCCGTGTCTGAAGTGAATGTGGTTTCTGCCAAGGGCAGCGGAGAAGGGGCCGAAATGTCCATTCTGAACGGTGAATTAGGCGCTGTTCAACCGGCACCGTCAGTGCAAGGAACATCAATTACTATTCGGAATTTGTTTTACAATACACCGGCACGGAAAAAATTTCTGAAAAGCCCTCGGATGGAATTCCGAAAAGTGGTGGAAATGGTCCGTCGCTTTGCTTTGTCCTATCCAGACCGGGCTTTCAAACTGGTTTCCGACAATCGGGAAATCCTAAACCTTCAACCGGAAGATCTGGAAAGCCGAATTGTTCATGTCATGGATCCAGCCTATCGTGATCAGCTCTTACCCTTAAATTTTACCAAAGGGGATTATACCATTTCCGGATTTTTAGGGAATCTCAACCTGATCCGCACCCGTCCCGGTGAACAATATATCTTTCTCAATGACCGTTATATCCAGAACAGGCTCATGAATTCCGGTGTTTACGGCGCCTATAAATCCATCATTAGCCGGGGTGAATTCCCCTTTTTTGCCCTCAATATAACTGTACCCCACGACCAGGTGGATGTGAATGTCCATCCCATGAAAACGGAAGTCCGTTTCAAAGATGAATGGCGCATTTACCATGTGTTGAAGTCCGCTGTGGAAGAAGCGTTGAATCCCATTTTACATACGATCCCCGATTTTGAAAAACCGGATATGGGTGGTCAGTTCGATTTTCCCACATCCTTCACACCGCAGGAAGGTCAATCCAACCCTGATCAGCAGGGATTGGACTTATCTACGTCTGCTGATACGGCGATTAAGTTTCAACCGGCGGTGGATCGGGCCAAATCCTACGCCTCCAAACTGGCTTCCCGGCCGGAACCGGATTCAGGGAAGGTGGACCTTGAGAATATCTGGCAGGTCCATTCCAAATATATCGTTTCGCCGATCAGCAGCGGGTTGGTGATTATCGATCAGCACGTGGCCCATGAGCGCGTTTTATTTGAAGAAGCGATGGCGGCTTTTGATGCCAATGCCATGGCGGCCCAGACACTTCTTTTCCCGGAGGTGATGGAATTTTCTCCCGATGATTTTTCCACTTTATTAGATGTATTGCCATATTTGGAAAAAATGGGATTTCGTATGAAGGCGTTTGGAGAGAATGCGGTTATGATTGAAGCCATCCCTTCGGAAATGGCCTGGGGAAATGAAAAGAATATTATCCGTGAAATGCTGGATAACTATTTAGAGACCCAGAAAAGATATGCCTCCTTCCAGGAAGCATTGGCCGCCAGTTTTGCCTGCAAAGCGGCCGTGAAAGCCGGGGATGTGCTGAATACGGATGAAATGCGGGAATTGGTGAACCGCTTATTCGGCACGAAACATCCTTATTACTGTCCCCATGGCAGGCCCATTATTGTTCAGTTATCTATGGATGAGTTGGATAGGAGATTTGAGCGGATTTAATAATTGGAACCACCCCTAAATCCCCTCCTTAGAAAGAAGGGGACTTCGGGTGAGAATTCCACATTGGATGATCTAAGTAAAAATGAAGTACAACCAATATAGTTGATATAATCGACTTCATTCTGTTCTAATTATTACACGTCTTGTTTTGTGTTCAAAATAATCATGATCTATTCCCTCCAGATAATATTCAACTCTGAATTCAAATTCGTTGGTGAAGGCGGGAGGATCCCTTAATATAAATGTCATTTGATTTGGAACGGGTGGAAAGGTAGCTAAGTAATCACTTAAATCAAATTTTTCTTCATATAATTGGTTATAGGGATAGAAAACCACTATATCAAATAGATCGGCTAAATTCGTTCCAGCAGTGTGATTAGAATTATAATCTTTATTGCAATAAATTTGAATATCTTTAATACTTTCATCGGTACTTGGATATTTGGGAGAACAAGCATAGGCAAAATTTATGAATCCAAATGAATTGGTTTTATTTCCCAAAGAGAAATATTCTTCTGCTTCATTGTAAATATGAATTGAGTATTCATTATAAATAATAGAATCTTCGGTAATTTCCGATAAAACTAATCGAGGATCAGCATTCATTGAATATTTAGCTTTATATATATTCCACTTCAATGATTTAACTTTATACTTATCAGGAAATGGGCCACAATCATTAATCCATTTGTTGCATGAGATCGCACCAAAAATTAGAGGTGCAAAATATCCAATAAAGATGATTAGAAATCTTTTATTCATAATTCGTTAGAATCCTAAATTTTCATAAAATACCGATTAATCAGTATATGGCTCAAGAATTCAATCCCCTTATCCCTCTGAAATTTCTTTCACACTTTATTAGGATGATGAATATTTGATAACCCGACCTTGTGCACCATCCGTTTGAACAACAACGCCGTTCCCACGGCTGTGACAGTACTCATTAAAGTGGTAGAACCGATTATCATTACACCCAACTGCCACAACGGAAAATCCACATTGGATGAACCCAGTAAAAATGGAAGTACAGCCATGATGGATCCGGTGATGATACCCAATACAGCAAGTTTTCGAAAAGGTAATGTATAATAGGATTGACCGCCTTCAGCGACCTGAAGTACAATATAAAAAATGATGCCCCCAACAAACCCCGGTGTGGCTAGGGCAATCCAAGGGTCCAACCCGATACCATCTGGAATGCCGAAAAGTCCACTAATCACCGCAATGAATGCACCGGTGATGCCCCAAAAGATGGCCCAGGTTAATGCCATCTTCAGAACTCCGATCAAATGATTTAAAACTCTCTTCAGGCGATTGCCCGTTTGTAAAATGAAGCGGACCAAATCCAGAGGGCGATGTAGAATCCATTCAGACCCAATAGCTCCAGGGCGGGACTGTAAGGATATCCCCATTTTAGGGTAATGGCGACAATTGTGACTATCGTTTGAGCAATGGCTGAGGCGTATAAAGCATTTACCATTCCGGTTGATTTAAATTTGTAAAATGTGCCTACAATGATCCAGATAGCGATGACGCCAAAATAGATGATATTGAGGGGCTCACCATCCCGACCGATTACCCCCACACCCATACTCACCCAGAGGAGGAGAACGGAATTGAGGATAGCCAGGCGAAGTCCCTTTTTTCTGTTGGGCATTTTATTCAGATAATCTTTGATCATTTCCGACAGCGATTATAATGCTTAATGTATTCTTCCACTGAATATTCAGCAATAAGTTCACCGATTGTTTCTAAAGGTATCTTTTCTAACTTGGTAAAACGGATGCACGATTTACCCATATTCGGTTTTACACCAATATTAGAAAAGGCCTTCTTCAGTTTTTTCAATTGATTCTTATCGGAATAGACGCCACAGATATAAATGGACATGTAATGCTTTTGAGACGCCAGGGCGGCGTACATGAGGGGTTGCTTGTTGTAGGTGTTGGGGAAGATCGCTAAAGGAATTTCATAAGTTATCATGCCCCAGTTCATGACTTCTACGGATCCATCGGGCAGATGGGTTAGAATCACATTTCGGACTTTACCAATAGCTTCCCGTTTTTCCAATGGAAGATCATTCAGATATGCCTCAACATTTCGGGCGGCACTTTGCATTCCGGGGCTTTTTTCTTACGCTTGTTATAAAGCTAATCTTTATCCACCAGTAAATTACCGCTGATCAATTCATCAAACATTTCCACCGGTAAGGCCGGCGAAGTGGTAAAGTTGATCCCGGAATATTTACTGATGGTCACCGAGGCATGAACAGCGCTCTCCGTATTGGGGAAGTCCACCATAAAGATCAGGTCAAATTGACCCAGTATGGCAAACATTTTGTGTATTTCACCTTTGTGTTTTTTGATGATGTCGATGACTTTTTCGGTACGCTCGGGAGACATTTGAGCGAAGCCCTCAGCAGTATATTTGCCGAACATGATGTAAGTAGACATATGATCCCTCCTGAATGTTTTTCAAGGAATTCTCAGGATGAATTTAACACTGCTGGAGGGACCCTGGGTGGATTTTAGGATTTAGGTTGGCGGTGCTATAAAACGCCGTAAATGATGAATCCACCAAAGGCTATTCCCAGGAGAATCCACAGGCGCAAGAGAAATGCGGGCTGGCTTCCCAGCCAATCCATGATTTTAAAGATTCGGTCCTTGCCAAGGAAGGGAAGCATAAGGCCTGAGAAAATTGAAAGAATTCCGATTACCAGGAAAAAAGTTGGGTATTTCGTATCGGTAGAAGCAAGGACTAAAACAATTCCGAAAAACACCCGGGAAACAACGCCGGCGGGAATTAGCCATCTATACCGTTCGAAATTTTTAACAAAATCGATCAGCACATAGGGATTAAAAAAGCTGAAAACGCATACGAGACAAATGGTGACACCAAAAAATAGAACAATATTCTGAGAAATGCCGGAAAGCATTTTTCAGTTCAATACATTTTTTGTTGGAGCAATCAAAAATGCAGGTTGAATATTCAATTCTTTGCCCATTTTTTTCAGTTAAATGTAGAGTCAATTCAGGATTCAAATTGTAATTTAATACGAAGTATTTATTCGTCTTTTGAATCAATGGAAAAAATATTAACCATTATCGGCCCCACCGCCGGCGGCAAGACAGCCCTTTCGGTTGATTTAGCCAAGGCACTCTCGGGCGAAATCATCGGCCTCGATTCCCGTCAGATATACAAGGGTATGGCCATCGGGACGGCCCAACCTTCTCCCGCAGAGCAGGGCGGTATTCGTCATCATTTATTCCATATAAAGCTTCCCCATGAAGAGGTCACAGCAGGGGAATTCGCCAAGCTTGTTTTTGTTGCCGTTGAAGATATTCAAGGCCGTGGGAAAAGGCCTATCATCTGCGGTGGGGCAGGACTTTATTTTCGCGCCATCACCGACGGCATTTTTGAAGGCAGTGTGTCAGATTTGGGCGTACGAAAAAAATTGGAAAAAGAATATAATGAAAAAGGCCCTGAGGGGATGTTAAAGCGTCTCAGGGAACTGGACCCGGAATATGCAGAAATTGTCCATCCGAATAATAAAAAAAGGCTCGTGAGAGCCCTGGAGATTTTTGAAGCCACAAGAAAACCTCCTTCGCAGCATTTTCAGGATCAGAAAGCAGCTAAAGCTTCCCAGTTAGATTTATTCACAGTTTTTCTGGATTGGGATCGTTCTGTCCTCGAAAAACGCATCGCCAAACGCACACAGGAAATGTTAAAGGCAGGCTGGATTGATGAGGTTAAAAGTTTAATCAAAAAATATCCCGGTGAACGTCTTCATCCATTGGATTCCATTGGTTACCAACAGATCATATCCCATTTAAATGGAGAATTATCTGAATCGGAATTAGAAGAAGAAATCATCCTTCGAACACGGCAATTTGCTGTCCGCCAGATTAAATGGTTTCGTAAAGAGAAAGTGGATCTCAAAGTGGAAATGGAATCAGGCCGATCATTGGATGAGGTAACACAGTTTATTCTTGAAAACATTAATTAAGGAAAAAGGAAAAAGGAAAGACTTTCTAAACTTGTTCCTTATTCCTTATGCCTTGTAACTTCCGGGGTCCTTTAAACCGTTCCAGAGAGAAGGTAAGGGCAGCGTATTAACCTCCGAACAGGATCCTTGTGGAACGGAATCCAAGCTGCCCGGAGGTTTTCTATTTTCAGGAGGTGCCCATGGCATCTACCCGCACAAAGCAGATTATGGACGCTGCGGCGGTCAACCGATCGGTGACGCGCCTGGCCCATGAGATCCTGGAACGCAACGGCGGTGCCGATCAGCTTATGCTGGTTGGTATTCTCACCCGCGGCGAACCACTCGCCAAGCGTTTGCAATCCCTTATCCAAAAAATTTCTGATGTTAAAGTCCCCATCGGTTCAGTCGATATCACCTTTCACCGGGATGACTTTCGCGAAAGACTGGTTGTCCCCCAGGTGAAGGGTACGGATATCAATGATTCTATCGATGATAAAACGGTTGTCCTTGTGGATGATGTCCTTTTTACAGGTCGGACCATCCGCGCCGCGCTGGATGAACTGAATGTCTTTGGCCGTCCGAAAAAAGTTCAGCTGGCTGTGCTGGTAGATCGGGGTCATCGTGAATTGCCCATCCGTGCTGATTTTGTTGGAAAAAATATCCCCACCCATGAAGGTGAGCATGTGAAAGTGCGTCTCAAGGAAGTGGATGATAAAGATATTGTCACCCTAACGCGCTATAGTGAGGAGGGGTGATGAAGCACAGACATTTGTTGGGATTGGAAAATTATCCAGCTGAAGATATTCAGACCATTATTGATACGGCCTTCAGCTTTCGGGAAGTCTTGGAGCGGCCGATCAAGAAAGTACCCTCACTCCAAGGAAAAACCATTGTAAACCTCTTTTTTGAGAGCTCTACCCGAACACGAATCAGTTTTGAATTGGCACAAAAACGCCTCAGCGCTGACACGGTTAACTTTTCAGCCTCCACTTCAAGTTTACAAAAAGGGGAGACTTTTAAGGATACGGCGCAGAATATTGAAGCGATGAAAATTGATGCGGTGGTCATGCGCCACCCGACACCGGGGGCGCCTCTGCACCTCACAAAACATATTGATGCGATTGTGGTCAATGCAGGAGACGGTACTCACGAACACCCGACCCAGGCCATCCTGGATATGACCAGTCTTCATGAAAAATTCGGATATATAAAGGGACTTAAAATTGGTATCATAGGGGACATTTCTCATAGCCGTGTGGCCCTCAGTAATATATATGGACTCAAAACTATGGGTGCGGAAGTGACCTTATGCGGTCCGGCCACCTTGATTCCGCCCTATGCAGAAGATTTGGGCGTAACAGTGAATTACAATGTGGATGAGGTGATTGAATGGGCCGACGCCCTGAATGTCCTGCGCATCCAGCGGGAGCGAATGGGGGGTGGTTTGCTGCCGTCTGTCCGTGAATACCGCAACCTGTTTGGGATTACCACAGAACGCTTGGCCATGCACAAAAAAGAATTGGTCATTATGCACCCCGGACCCATGAACCGCGGGGTGGAAATTGACAGTTCCGTGGCGGACAGCGACCAAGCTATTATTTTAGATCAGGTTTTGAATGGGGTGGCGTCGCGGATGGCGATCCTATACCTCTTATTGGGCGGTAAGCAGGAAGAAGGAAATAATTAAATGAATATTTCAAAATTAAGCAAACGCGTTGTTCTCAAAGGAGGCACAATCTTGGATCCTGTCAAGGGAACCCGGAAAAAAGGTAATGTCCTGATCGAAAACGGGAAGATCAAATCGGTGGGTACAGTTGCGGAGCCAAAATCCGCACAGGTTGTTGAATGCAAAAGGTTGGTAATTACCCACGGATTTTGTGACGTTCATGTCCATTTTCGTGAACCAGGCCGGGAAGATAAAGAAACGCTGGAATCAGGCTCTATGGCAGCCTTAGCCGGTGGATTCACCCGCGTCTGTGTCATGCCAAATACTGACCCGCCGCTGGATTCGCCTGAGTCAATCCGCTATACGGTGGATCGCTCGGAAGAATGTCCGGTGCATATTCACCCTATCGGCGCCATCACCAAAGGCCAAGACGGAAAAGAACTGACCGAAATGGGCGCTATGCTTTCTGAAGGGGCAATAGCCTTTAGCGATGATGGCCTGCCTGTGACTGACAGCGGTATGATGCGGAATGCACTGGAATATGCCACCATGTTTGATATACCCGTGATTAACCATGCAGAAGATCTCTGCTTAAAACGGAATGGTGTGATGCATGAAGGAACTGTTTCAACCAATCTTGGTTTACCGGCCAGCCCCGACATTACGGAATCTAATATGGTGCACCGTGACCTGGAATTAACTGAATTGACCGGCGCCCGGTTGCATGTGCCCCATGTGAGTTCGGCTAAATCGACGGATCATATCCGGAAAATGAAGAAAACGAACGATAAAGTCACAGCAGAAGTCACCCCCCACCATCTCTTCTTCATTGATGAAGATTTGGTCACTTTCGACACGAATCTAAAAGTAGCGCCTCCTATAAGGACAAAAGCCGACCGTAGGGCCTTGATCAAGGCAGTCAAGGATGGCACCTTCGATTGTATCGCCACGGACCACGCGCCCCATACCATTGAGGAAAAGGAAGGGACTTTTGATTTGGCGCCCTTCGGTATGATTGGATTGGAATCCTGTTTTGGGGCTGTGAACCAAGTGATGGTAAAAGAAAATAAAATGGATCAGGTCAAGCTGATCAAGATGCTTACGGTCAATCCCAGGGGAATTATGGGTTTCGAGGCCGATTTGTTTGCGGAGGGAGTGGAAGCCGAATTGACCATATTTGATCCTGAAGAAAAATGGATTTTCAGCAGGGAGGATATTCAGTCAAGATCAAGCAACTCCCCCTATATTGGCGCTTCCATGACCGGCCGCGTGAAGTATACTATCGTAAAAGGCCATGTAACTGAGTTGGCATAATTTTATATTTTGAATTGTAGTTGACTATCATGAAAATATTAATCTAAATTTTCTGGCTATTTTTGAACTGAAAATCATGAAAACAAGATCACTCAAAGCAAACGAAATACAAAAAGACTGGTACATCGCCGACGCTGAGGGGAAAACCCTGGGACGGTTCGCCAGTGAAGTGGCAAAAATTTTACGCGGAAAGCATAAACCCACATTTACACCCCATATGGATATGGGCGATTTTGTGGTTGTCGTCAATGCGGATAAGGTTAAAGTTTCCGGTGCAAAGGAAACGGATAAAACCTATTTCAAACATTCAGGTTACCCTGGCGCGACGACCGTTACACAATTAGACCACATGCGCCGGACTCATCCGGAACGGATTGTGGAAAAAGCTGTGTGGGGCATGCTTCCAAAAAACCGTCTGGGGCGGGCCATTATTAAACACCTCAAAGTGTATACCGGTCCCGACCATCCCCATGCGGCTCAACAACCAAAAGAATTGGATATTTAATGGCTAACGCAGTATACAATGCTGTCGGCCGACGTAAAGGATCTGTCGCTCGGGTATACATGTCCCCGGGGAAAGGTGACATTTCTATCAATGGCCGTCCATTTAAGGATTATATTTGTCGCGAAAGCCTGGCGATCGTGGTTACCCAGCCTCTGGAATTAACCGATCAACGGGACTCCTACGATATAAATGTTAATGTAAAAGGCGGTGGATTGACCGGCCAGGCCGGGGCCATTCGTCTGGGCATTGCCCGCGCATTGAATGAAGTGAGTGCTGACTTTCGCCCCGCTTTAAAAGAAGCAGGTTTCCTTACTCGTGACGCACGCGAAGTTGAACGGAAGAAATACGGTCAGCCCGGTGCACGTAAAAAATTCCAGTTCTCGAAACGTTAAACACCTATGGTAAAAGTCAAATTTGAAGATTTATTGGGTACCGGTGCGCATTTTGGGCACGTAACCCGCAAGTGGCATCCCAACTATAAACCATTTATCCTGATGGAAAAAAATGGGGTCCATATCATTAACCTGGAAGAAACGATCCGACACCTGGAGAGAGCGCTTGATTTCATCCGTGCCAAAGCGAAGAAAAAGGGTGAATTCCTTTTTGTGGGCACCAAGAAACAGGCCAAAGATATCGTCCAGCAGGAAGCAGACCGCTGCTCCATGTTTTATGTGGTGGAACGTTGGCTGGGTGGTACACTGACCAACTTTTCAACAATTAAGAAAAGCATTAAACGGCTGCATCTGCTTGAAAAGGAAGGCTCTCAGATTTACGAGAACCAGACCAAAAAAGAGATTCAGATGCTCAACCGTGAACGGATCAAGCTTTCGGACCAGCACCGCGGTATTAAAGATATGCGGCGTCTTCCTGACGCAATCATCGTTGTGGATGCGAACCTGGAAAGCACGGCGATTAAAGAAGCGAACCGCTTGGGCATTCCGATTATTGCCTTAGTGGATTCCAATACAGACCCTACTCAAATTGATTATCCGATTCCGGCCAATGATGATTCCATCCGTACAATTCAGCTCATCGTGTCCGTGATTGCTGACACGATCCTGGATTCGACAGAGAAAGCGGTCAAAAAATCTGAAAATAATTCCAAGGAAGAAACAAAAACTGCCGCCGAAAAAGCACCTGCAAAAAATGCGGCCGATGAAGAAAAAATTGAAAAACCTGTAGAGGAGGCTGAAGAAGCTAAATGAGCATTGATGCCAAAACTGTAAAAGCCCTGCGTGACAAGACAGGCGCGGGTATGATGGATTGTAAAAAAGCCCTCATGGAAACCGATGGCAATTTGGATAAAGCGATTGATCATTTGCGCAAATCCGGTATTGCCAAAGCGGAGAAAAAGGGTGAAAGGACAGCCAAAGAAGGATTGGTCTTTTCATACATTCACCATGGCGGCCGATTGGGCGTTCTGGTTGAATTGAATTGTGAAACAGATTTTGTCGCCAAGACAGAAGGCTATTCTGAATTAGCCCATAATTTAGCGATGCAAATTGCGGCCACCAATCCCCTGGCCATTCGTCGTGAAGATATTGACCAGGCAGTTGTCGCTCGCGAAAAAGATATTTATTCTGATCAAGCAAAAGATTCCGGAAAACCTGACAACATTATCGAAAAGATTGTGGCAGGCCGGATGGAAAAATTCTATGCGGAATCTTGTCTGCTTGACCAGCCATTTATTAAAGATCCTGACAGAAAAGTTGGTGATCTGGTTACCGAAGCGGTAGCCACTTTGGGTGAAAACATTCTTGTCAATCGTTTTACCCGTTACGCCATCGGCGAAGCATCCGTTAACGGACAACCTCAATAATTATTAGATGTCGAGCCCTGTTTACAGGCGCATCCTCCTCAAATTAAGCGGGGAGGTTCTGGCCGGTGCGCAGGGCTTTGGCATTGATCCCGCCAAGGCGACGCAGCTCGCCAACGAAATCAAATCTATCCATGAAATGGGTGTCGGTATCGGCCTCATTATTGGCGCCGGTAATATCTTCCGCGGTATGCAGGCTGCCAGCAAGGGCATGGAACGTGTCACCGGTGATTATCTCGGTATGCTGGCAACCATTATGAATGCCATCAGCGTTCAGGATGCACTGGAACATGTGGGTGTTGAAACGCGGACACTTTCCGCCATCACCGTTTCCCAGATTTCCGAACCCTATATTCGCCGCCGCGCGCTCCGCCATTTAGATAAAGGTCGTGTGGTGATCGTCGCCGGGGGAACCGGAAATCCCTATTTCACCACCGATACAGCAGCCGCCCTGCGGGCCACGGAGCTTAAAGCGGAAGTATTATTAAAAGGGACCAAAGTGGATGGTGTGTTTGACAAAGATCCGGTTGTATATTCAGATGCCATCCGCTATGAAAACGTATCCTTCTCTGAAGTTTTGTCAAAAAATCTTAGGATCATGGATTTAACGGCGATAACGCTTTGCAAGGAAAATGCTTTGCCCATTCGTGTTTTTAATATCAATCATGAAGGTGATTTAAAGCGCGTCGTTGAAGGTGAAAATATTGGAACAACAGTTACGGAATAATTATGCTGCAAGAAATTTATCAAGACGCCACCCATCGAATGGATCAGGCCGTGGATCATACGCGGATGGAATTAGCCAAGGTACGCACCGGCCGCGCCAACCCGGATTTACTCAATTCTATTCAGGTTGAATATTATGGATCTATGATGCCCTTAAACCAGGTATCCACCATATCAGTGCCGGAACCGAGACTGATTACCCTTCAACCATTCGAAAAAACATTGATTCCGATTATTGAAAAAGCGATTATGAATTCCAACTTGGGCTTAACCCCCAGCAATAATGGCAATTCTGTTTTAGTTCCAATTCCCGCTTTATCGGAGGAACGGCGGAAGGATTTAATTAAGTATGTCCACCAACTGATTGAGGATGGACGTGTTTCTGTTCGCAATGTCCGGCGGGATGCCCTCCACCATGTGAAAGAATTCGGGCAGGAAGAACACATTTCTGAAGATGAGATTCACCGCCAGGAAGGTGAGATCCAAACTTTAACGGATAAGCATGTAGAAAACCTGAATGAGATGCAGGCCCAAAAGGAAAAGGAACTGATGGAGTTTTAATTCCTTTTTAAAAAGCATTGAGCAAAATAAAAAAGCCCTCGGCAGATGCCGAGGGCTTTTTTTGTATGAAGAATGAAGTGAATCCAGTTTATTCACACTTGGAGAAGCCGCATCCGGGGCAGGTAACACATCCACCCTCGTGCATCACGGAACTGCCGCAATCGGGGCAGGTGGTGATGTTTCTAAAGGTGAAGTCGGTTACATCCTGTTGATGCTGGGTGACTTCTTCAGTTGTGGCCATGGTAATTGGCGTTTTCCGACTGTCACCATCAATGCCGGAAGCGGTGTTTTGACCTCGGCTTTCCTGATGGTTTTCGCTCATATAATCATCGAGCGCTTTACCTATCGCATCCGGTGTTGAAAGGATCAGACGGCCATCTTCCCAGGTGGGGTTGGGACCACTAATTCCTTTCAATTGCTTGATGATCGCGCCGGGATCAATCCCGGATCGCAGGGCGAGAGAAATGAGACGGCTGATCGCTTCCGACTGGGCCGCGGCATTTCCACCGGCCTTACCGATCGTGGTGAAAACTTCACACAATCCATTTTCATCCTGGTTGATTGTAATGTAGAGGGTGCCTTCACCGGTGCGGATCCGGCGGGTGATTCCTTCCGTCGTATTCGGCCGGATACGGGGGCGTTTTTCTTCAACGGGTGTCAAATCCGCTGCAGGCGCTTCCACTGGAGATGCTACACCTTGTTCTTCAGTTTTGTCTTCTTTCTTATCCGTCAAAAGGATTCCTTCACGGGACCCTTCGCGATAAACGGTTATCCCTTTGAGTCCGGCCTTATAGGCGGTCATATAGATATCACCTACTGTTTCCACTTTGATATCTTCATGGAGGTTGACGGTTGAGGAAATAGAACTGTCGATATATTTTTGAATGACACCCTGCATTTTTACCCGGAAGTAGGGGTCAATATCATGGGCTGTGGTCACATAATCCGGCAGGTTGTCATCATTCCCAAAGAGTTTTTCAATAATGGGATGATACACTTTGTATTCATTGAATTCCCGGCCAAACCCATCATTCTTTTTAACGCGCCGTTTATAGGATGTGGCAAAGATGGGTTCAATCCCTGAAGTAACGCGGGCAACAATTGCGCCGCTGCCCGTGGGGGGAACGGTTAAAACAGTTGAATTGCGAATCCCATTCTCTTTGATTTTATTCCTCAAGTGACGGGGCAGGTTTTTAATGAATTTACTTTTGCGATATCCGGCCCAATCAAAATGGGGGAATGCGCCTTTTTCGGTGGCAATCTCCGAACTGGTTTCATAGGCCGTATCCCGGAAGATCTGCATCACTTGGTCAACTGTTTGGAGCGCATCGTCACTGTCATATTTTATACCCATGCGAACTAACATATCGCCGAGGCCCAAAATACCCAAACCGACCCGGCGGTCATTGGTGGCATTTTGTTTTTGGGCTTCCAGGGCATGGCGTTCCAGGTTGTAATCAATGACGTTATCCAAAAAGCGCGTTGCAATGCCGACTGTTTCTTTGAATTCATCGATCATAAAATTGCCTTCATTATCGACAAAACGATCCAGGTTAATGGAGCCCAGGTTGCAGCAGCCGCCATCGGGCAGGGGTTGTTCTGCGCAGGGATTTGTGGATACTAAGGGACTGCAATATTCCGCATTATGGTAGTCGGTCATGGTATCCCAAAACAGCAGGCCCGGTTCCGCGCTGGAATGGGCATGTTCAATAATGGAATTCCACAATTGACGGGCGTTGATGGTTTTGTAAACTATGTTATCCCATTTAAGATCAAACTCGGTATCGTTTTCCACCGCTTCCATAAACCCATGGGTCAGGAGGACGGAAATATTGGAATATTTCACCATATTGATATCACCGGTTTTGATTTCAATGAATTTTTCAATATCAGGATGGTCCACGCGCAGAGTCTGCATGTTGGCGCCGCGACGACCGTGCTGAGCGATCGTATTTGTGTTTTCACTAAACAGGTTCATAAACCCGACTGGGCCACAGGATGCGCCGCCTGTCCCTTTGATTGCATCACCGGAAGGGCGCAGGATAGACAGGTCATGGCCGCATCCGCCGCCATATTTATATGTCCGTGCCTCTTCTTCGATTGTTTTATAAATCGAATTGATGGAGTCATCCTGGATACCCACCACGTAACAGTTATTTAAAGTCGTGGTAATATCTTCCCGCCCTGCACCGTGCATAATCCGCCCGCCAGGGGTGAATTTGAAATCTTCCAGGATGGAAAAGAATTTCTTTTCCCAGAATTCCTGCAATTTCTTAGTGCGTTCCACAGCAGCCAATGCTTTGGCTTGGCGCTGCCACAATTCGTAAGGGTGGCTTTCCCAGGGGGCCAGGTATTTGTTCTTGAGTACGTCGGCGCCGAGTGTGTCGCCTTCGTAATAGTTTTCAATGTGATAGGGAGTCAGTTCGTTGGAAAGGTCCTGTCCATCGACTTCTTTGGTTAATTCACGGACAGTTTCTTCAACGATTGTATTGATCTCTCCCGAGGTAGACTTCCCCGCAGGGAAGTTGAGTTCAATCGCTTCAGCCATTAATATAATTCCTTATTTGGTATGTGGATTGTCGTTTAAAAAAACAGGTTTATTTAGGCTGACAATCGAAAAAGTGATAATTGACTTGGTTGGCGCGGCCAATATATAAAAATGAAAAAAACACTCCAAGAACAAAAGTTGAAAAAACGTATTTACCGACGAGAAAAAAGTTGGTCCATAAAGTTATCCACAATTTGTCCACACCCCTTGATTAAAAATTTCAAATGAAAATTAGTGAAAATATTCATGAAAAATGGTTGCCTTAAAACGGTCACCGAGGAGCAGGATTATAAAACTAAAAATTTTGGAATGGAAACGCTGGATAGATGAAAAAACTAATTTAAATTCATCTTAGTTGCGGGCGTCGTATAATGGCTATTACCCCAGCTTCCCAAGCTGGTGACGTGAGTTCGATTCTCATCGCCCGCTCAACCATTTAAGGATTTCAAATTGTTTTATCACTCCCGCCGATTGAAATTTATCTTTGGAACGGCCTTATCCTATTTTGCACTGTTTGTATTCTTTAGGCTCCTTTTTGTCGGACTCTTTATTCAGGAAATGCAAGGAACGGCCGATGAATTGATTCAAGCATTGTGGGTTGGGATTCGATTTGACCTGCGCCTGGCCTTTTTCATCCTTGTGCCGATTGGATTGTTCTTTATGGTTCCGGTGATCAACCCATTGCGCGTACCCCTCTTAAATCGATTAATGAATTTTTATCTCAGGACCATCGCCATTCTGGTTACATTCTTTTACGCCTTCGATATCGGTCATTATGGTTATCTCAATCATCGCATTGATGTATCCGCTTTTAAATTATTGGAGAACCCCTTCATTGCCCTGCGAATGGTATGGGAAACCTATCCGTTGGTTTGGTCCATCATTGGATTGATCATTTTAATTTGGTTCACTTGGAAAGGAATTGAAAAGGCATTTAACCATTTAACCGGGCCGCCGCGATTCTTTAGATACAGAGAAAAATTTGTCGGCTTCCTTTTGGGCGGTCTGATCATCCTTTTTTCCATTTGGGGCACTTTTCGTCAATACCGTTTGCTGTGGAGTGACGCCCATTTTAGTGAAGATCCTTTTATTGTGTCGGCAGCCTTAAACCCGGTGCTTTACTTTAATGAAACGCGAACATTCGTTTTAGAAGATTTTGATGAAGAGACCACAAGAGCGTATTATGATTTAATGTCCCAAGAATTGGGGGTAGATGAGCCCAATAAAGACAAATTGAATTTCAATCGATGGATATCACCCAACCCGTCTAAAAATCAGAAACCGAATATTGTTATTATATTTCTTGAATCGGTGGGGCTCAATCGAATGGGACGGGTAGGAAATCCATTAGACCCAACGCCCAATTTGGATCGTCTGTCTAAAGAAGGAATTTTATTCGATAGGTTTTATATACCCATGGTGGGTACGGCCCGCTCTGTATTCGGGATGGTGACGGGCATCCATGATGTGGCCGGCGTGGAGACTGCCTCCAGCAATCCCCGAATCGTTGATCAATACAGCTTAATTAATGCCTTGAAAGGATATGAAAAACATTATTTGATGGGAGGCAGTGCCAGTTGGCGGAATATCCGCGGCTTGCTGAAAAATAATATCCCCGACATAAACATTACTGAGCAGGATGATTTGGACTATCCCCGCCTGGATGTGTGGGGCATCTCGGACCATGATCTATTTAAAGCGGCCCATAAAAAATTCCAATCGATTGGTTCGGATCAGCCTTTCTTTGCTGTGATTCAAACAGCGACGAATCATAAACCTTATTCCATTCCCAACGATGTCACCGATTTTGAAATTATTCCAAAAAATGAAAATTCATTAAAACAGGCCGGATTTAAATCTCAGGGCCAATATAATGCTGCGCGTCTTTTAGATCACGCCGTGGGGCAATATTTTTCTTATGCCGAAGAATCAGAATATTTCAAGAATGCAATTTTCCTATTCTTTGGTGATCATGGCACTTCCGATCCTTGGGCAAAGCATATGCCCGCCGCGGATTTTGAACTGAAGCTCCGCTCTTACAACGTCCCCTTTATTATATACGGGCCTGGTAAAATTCCAACCGGATTGGTGCGCTCCGATATTGCGCAATTGGTCGATTTGATGCCGACAATTTGCGGATTGGTTGGTGTGCTTTATGAGAACCGGACTATGGGCCGGGATTTATTGCGTGATGCGCTGCACCCAGATCCGGTGGCCCTCATCGTGAATGAAAAAATGGTACCCACCCATATTGCTGTGGTTGGGCAGGATTATTACTTATCCATGCAAAAAGACGGCTCGGATGTGAAACTCCACCAGCTCCATTCAAAGACGCCTTTGGTTGATGTTAAAGAAAAATATCCCGAAATTACTGCACGGTATTCCCAAAAGGTCCGGGGGATGTATGAGACAGCAAAATACATGCTGTACCATAATCAGAAATAAAAAAAATGGGGACGCGGAGGGAACGTCCCCATTTTCATACAATCAACTCATTCTTTTAAATGGAAAATGAGACTTATAACAACTGTTGAAAATTATTCAATTTTTCCCAGATGCCGTGTGATGCCCATCACGGGACAGGAAGGTTTTTAGCTTGCGTCGTTTAAAGGGTGTTTGGGTGCCGGTGCTCTCACCGATGGATGCCAATTTATCTTTGGACCGGAGCCGGTTTTTTGATCATATCCAATGGCTCTTTGAAAACGGGATTGACGGCGTGGTCCTGTTCGGGACTAACGGTGAGGCTAATTCATTTTCCGTTCATGAACGAATGGAACTGCTGGATTGGGTCTATGCCCAAAACCTGTCCAATGATCGGGTGATAGTGGGTACCGGCTGCAGTGCCCTGACTGACTCGACGACCTTGAGCCAACATGCGGTTTCCCTAGGGTATTTCAATCATCTGATGCTACCGCCCTTCTACTATAAAAATCCAAAGCAAAGGGGGTTGGTCAATTATTTTAGTGAGATCATCACACGGGTTAACGAACCGCGCTTGCAGGTGTACTTATATAATTTTCCCCAGTTTTCAGGAATCAACTTGAGCGCTGAACTGGTGGCAGAATTGAAAGAAAAATATCCGCATCAAATTACCGGGTATAAGGACAGTTCCGGGAACTGGGATAATACTGAAAATGTGCTAAAGTTATGTCCGGATATTACGATGCTTCCCGGTTCTGAAGTTTTTTTAACGCGCGTGCTGGTTGCCGGGGGTACCGGAGTGATTAGTGGTACGGCCAATGTAAATCCCGGCCGGATAAAAGAGACTTATAATTCCTTCTGGTCTGACTCCAAAAAAACAAAACTTCTCCAAAAAGATATTGATGCTTTCCGCTTGGCGGTGCAAAAATACCCGCTGATCGCGGCACTGAAAACGATATTAACGCACTACCGGCAGGATGAGGGATGGCGGAATCTGCGACCACCCCTAACACCCCTTAATGAACAGGAATTGAGCGATTTGCTGGAAGCGGTTAAAGCGCTGGATTTTACACTGAAAGATTAACGTTCAGTTCATTTAATCCCGACGATCTAAAATCAAATTCAATATCATTCAAATTCGGTAAATCGAATGATTGAGTTTACTCCGGAAAGGGGTTAAAACCCCAACTTTGGTCTTTATTACTCAAGCCCCCGCAATATTTATCCGCCGTAGGAACGCAGGTGGGAATGACGGGGTAAGTGCATTCCATTATCACTCTGATAATTAGATGCTTACCCCATCCTTTAGGATGGGGAGTGAACATTCTGAAACCCCGGGGATTTATCCCCAAATAACCTTTTCGGAACGGCCTCATTATTGATTTTAGCAGAATGTATTTGTGTAGATAATTGCCCATACACACCCTCCCGACACTTCGTGTCCGAGGCCAGTTGATCCGGTTTGTGTAGAAACCAGGTTATAATTATTTCATCCCCTCGGGATTTACTGTAAACACATGATAAAATGGGATCATTGTTCACAATGAAATGCTGAGGGGCATTTCTCTATTCTTTGTGTTCGGTTTAAATGAATTGCTGACCCAGTAATTCTTTATATTGGATATGTGTGGACCTTACGCAGCCCAATTTAACCCCGCGGTTCTAATGACAGTATATTCGTAAATTCTTGGCTATGAAAATACTCTCTGTTAACGAAAACAGCACCGGTGCTGAACTGGGTCTCAAACCAGGCGATAAAATTGAAGCAATCGACGGCTCCCGCGTGCGCGATATCATCGACTACCGCTTTAAAATGTCTAATGAAAATATCGTCCTGCGCGTCCGCCAGGAAGGCAATATCAATGAATATGATATTGAAAAAGATTATGATGATAACCTGGGCTTGGAGTTTGAAGATTTTCGCATCCGCAAATGCGCCAATGACTGCATCTTCTGTTTTGTAGACCAGAATCCGCCGGGGATGCGCGATGCCCTGTATTTTAGGGATGGGGATTTCAGGCTTTCATTTTTACATGGTCATTATATTACCATGACCAACATGGGATGGCAAGAACTGAAGCGTGTGGTAGAGCAGCGCCTGACGCCACTATATATATCCGTCCATGTGACCCAACCCGATAAACGGTTAGAAATGTTCCTGTATGGCAAGGATGACCACCTCTTAAGAAAATTTGAATATTTAACAGAGAATGGCATTGAACTCCATTCACAGGTTGTGCTTTGCCCCAATTGGAATGACGGGGATTTTTTAGAACAAACCATTAAGGATATCCACCAGTTTGCGCCCATGGCCCGTTCCATGACTATCGTACCGGCAGGACTTACCAAGCATCGGGATGGCCTGCCCTATATTGCCCCTGTAACGGTGGAATATTCGGAACAGTTTATTCCCTTCGCCGAAAAACTGGCAGAAAAGTTTAAACTTGCTGACGGCCGTCGCTTTGTTTTCTTGAGCGATGAATGGTTTTTGGTCACGGGTAGAGATTTACCATCAGTTGATTATTATGAAGATTCTGATTTATCTGAAAATGGGGTAGGGCAAGTGCCTTTCTTCTGGGAACAATGGCAGGGAGGCATGGCCACCATCGCTCCAAGATTGGAAAGATCTAAACGGGTGACAGTTTGTACAGGGACATTGATCGCGGATTGGTTTAAATCCAACATTATGCCAACCCTGGATTCAGTGGAAAATTTGACTGTAAGTCATACACCAATCAGGAATGATTTTTATGGGGCCGAAGAAGTAACTGTATCCGGATTACTGGTTGGGCAGGACATTGTGAATCAGCTGAAGGACAAAAATTTGGGTGACATGGTTATTTTTTCGGATCGGATTCTCAGTGAAACAGGCACGGTCACTTTAGATGACATGACATTGGATCAAATGTCCGAAGCTATCGGTACAGCGGTTGTTGTTACCGATGACTCCCCGGAATCTTTTTTTAACCTTTTAGCAGCCGATTAATATAAGTAGAAAATTATGGACTGAATTGACTGTGTCAATTCAAGCATTAACGTAGTTAATGCCTGCCCAACATCATTGTTCAGGCGGGCATTCCAAAAAAAAAGAATTAGAAGATGAGAAGGGTAGGAAAAATTAAAATAAATCAACCGCGGGAATCCGCGCCGTTGCGAGGCTGATCATGGCGAATCCAATTATAGCAATTGTCGGCCGGCCCAATGTGGGAAAATCCACTTTTTTCAATCGTATGTTGAGACAGAAAAAAGCCATTGTGGATGCCCAGGAAGGTATCACCCGGGATCGTATTTACGGCGAAATGGAGTGGGTAGGGCACAACCTGACCTTTATCGACACAGGTGGTTATATCCCGGAAGATGTGGATATATTTAACAGTGCTGTACGACGGCAGGCCCAGGCAGCGGTGGCGGAAGCCGACTTGATCTTATTTATGGTTGATGGCAGGGAAGACCCCACTGCTTCCGATAAAACATTGGCCCAGTTCGTGCGGGAATCGGGGAAAAAGACTATCCTGATGGTGAATAAGTGTGATACACTCGAATCGGATAAGCAAATCCATGGATTCCACGAATTGGCCATTGATCCCATTCAGCCCATCTCAGCCTTAACGGGAAGGCTTTCCGGTGATCTCTTGGACCTAATCCTTGAGCACCTGAATTTAAAGGATATTAAACCCACTGACGATACCGAAGAAGGTATGCACCTGGCGATTGTGGGCATGCCCAATGTTGGGAAGTCATCCCTGACAAATGCACTTTTGCAGAAGGAGCAGACGATTGTGACACCCATCGCCGGCACAACGCGGGATTCCATCGATTCTTACCTGAAGTATTATGGTAAAACCATCACCCTGGTGGATACAGCCGGTCTACGGAAACGAAGCAAGGTCAGCGACAGTATTGAATTTTACAGTACCGTCCGCACCCAGCGCGCCATTGAACACAGTGATGTCACCCTGGTGCTGATTGATGCAGAAAAAGGGTTCGGGAAGCAGGATAAATCCATCGTGGACTATGTGATCAAGAAGGGCAAAGGATTGGTGTTTTTAGTGAATAAATGGGATTTGGTGGAAAAGAACACCCATACTGTAAAAGAATTTACGGAAGAGATTTCTTACCAGTTTCGTTCCTTAATGCATTATCCCATCCTGTTTATTTCAGCATTGACCAAACAGCGCGTATCTAAGGTTTTGGGCGTGGCTCAAACTGTTTTTGAAACGCGACAAAAATCTATTTCCACATCCAACTTAAACAAATTTCTGCAGGATGTGATGAACCAGCAATCTCCGCCTGCAACCCAGGGGAAAGTGATTAATATGAAATATATGACCCAGGTTCATAACGCCCCGCACCTGTTTGTTATTTTTACAAATTATCCGAAACTGGTGCCCATGAGTTATAAGCGCTTTATCGAAAATCAATTGCGAGAAAGATTTGACCTGCTGGGGGTACCGATCCGTATTTCATTCCGGCGGAAATGATCGTCCCCACCGGCCGGGGTGAGGCCCGCTTCAAGGAACAGCGATCCGAATTCGTCGGCTTGCTTTTTCCCCTGGATGCGGTTGACGAATTTCAACCTTGCCTCAAAGCACTGAAAAGTGAATATCCCACCGCCCGCCATATTTGTTGGGCATATCGTATCTATGTTAATGCCGAGATTGTGGAAAACAGTTCCGATGCTGGCGAACCGGGTGGAACGGCTGGCTTACCCATTTTAAATCAAATCCGGAAAAAAGAAGCAGTGAATTCCGCTGTATTTGTGATTCGTTATTTCGGCGGGATCAAATTGGGCAAACGGGGATTGATTGATGCTTACGGGAAAGCGGCGGCCGATGTAATCCAATCCGTGGCATTTAAAGAATGGACGCCAACAGCGGTCATGACAATTAAAGCAAATTTAAAATACTATGGTGAAATCCTCCAGGTTATATCCAAATTCAAGGGTAGGATTTTGAATGACTTTTCAGATCATGCCCTCAAATTGGAGATTGAATTACCGGAGAGTCAAGAAGAAGGATTGCGTAAAAACTTGACGGGAGGGTTGTTCGGTCAGATGATTATGGAGAGAAGCGAGCGCGAACCAAACCAAGGAGGGTATTGAGGTAAAAGGAGTTGGCAAGAGAAATTCGCGCCCGCTCAGTGTCTTAGACCCCGGTTTTTAAAAAAGGTTCCCCATAAAATGAAAAAAATACTGACTTATGTGACCTGTATCACACTCTACCTTTTGACCGTTTCCTGCAGTCAGGATGCGACGCCCCTCACTATTGGATTCTGGAATGTGGAAAATCTGTTTGACACGGATGATGATCCAGCTAAAAATGATGATGAATTCGCCATCGGTGGGAAAAAGAACGTGACGCGGGAGATTTACAAATTAAAGATTAAAAATTCAGCGGAAGTATTGACCGATCTCAACGCCGATGTTGTGGGGTTGTGCGAGGTGGAAAATCGCTTTGTGCTAGACGAATTGAACCGTGCGTATTCCGGGCGGGATTATAAAATCATCCATTTTGAATCGCCCGATGAACGGGGCATCGACAATGCGCTGTTCTTTGATCCGAAAAAACTGACAGTAATCTCCAGCCGGGCGATTGCCAATACCCTTCCCGGCGACGGCAAAACGCGGGATATTCTATACGTGAAAGGGCAATACGCCGGGGAGGAAATCCATATTTTTGTGAATCACTGGCCCTCCAACTATGGTGGTCGTGAAAAAGCCATCCCCAAACGGGCCGCCACCGCCGGACTCATTGTAAAAGAAATTGCCAAAATCACAGCGCGTGATGCCGATGCTGAGATTATACTGTTGGGGGACTTTAACGAAAACCCCGACGAAATGAATGTGCAGTCACTAAAGACTGTCGGGTTATCGAGTCTGATGGAACTTATGTTAGGACAACCAAAAGTTGGAACCTATGTTTACCGGGGTGAGGACCTATTCTATGACCAGATTATAATCAGCGAAGGATTAAGGGATAAGGCCGGATTAGGTTACGATCCCGAAAGTTTGACGATTTTGGATTTACCAAAGTACCGCCAGCAGGAGGGCGACTATGCCCATTATCCCTTCCGCTTTTGGGCCGGGAATCGCTTATTGGGTGGCTATTCGGATCACCTGGCGGTGCGGGTGGTTATCCTAAAGAAATGAAAAACTCAGATGGCTCTCTCCACCATTATAAAATCCCCATCTAAATCTTCCCCACAATGGGGAAGACCCGTAAAACCAGTGAAAGTTGGATTGCTATGGTGATTTTGGTGATGAACGTGGCAGGCGTGTATCGGGATCGTATTTTTTCTTATTTTTTCCATGGCATGGGACAAATAACAGGTTTAATCCGCCCTATTTCCCTTCATATTGCAGACAATCTGGTAGAAAAATTAAAGACGGGTTGGAAAGTAAGAATGCAAACTCAATTACAATATGCTGCAAACCTGTGATTACTGGCTTTTTGAGGAAACCCTAATTCTTAGAAAATTCCACACACATAATTGAGTTTATCAAAACGAAACACATATGCTTCAGTCGGGAAAAAGATATAATTAATTCCAATTCCGATTTACACCTGAAACTTGCAGGAAGGCATAGAATAAAAACACTCCGAATTGAATTACGGTTGCGCCGAGTGTTACGAATTCAATCGCTCCCCACTCGCCGGACACGGATAAAATAGTACTGATACCAACGGTTGCAATTAGAAAAGCGGCACCGGCATACACCAACGCTATTAAAGCATTGAAGACTCTTTCATTTGAATCCATTTTTCCGCCCGTGCTTTTTGAAAATCATTAAAGGGTCTCAGTAAAATTAATTTTCATTCCCATGTTTCCCGACTTTGCATAGAAATAAGGGTAAGTCTGAATAGATCAATTTGAACCAGACTAACTTAATGAAAATGGTGAAAGCCATGAAAATTCTGACCAGATCATGAAGTTGGGTTTTTAAACAATAATTTTTCCAAGGTGGACCAGTGTTTGACGAAAACAGCAATTATTCCAATAAATATGGCATAAGGCAGCGCTTCCGATTCAATTGCCCGGAACAGAGTTTCATTATCAGAAATCACTTGGGCTACCAGGAAAAATTCGATGGTCCATAAAAGTAGAAATAATTGTCTCATAATTTTGACCCAACTGGTTTGTATTCATTGCGTATAACCGGTATCTGTCCCGGCCCATCGGTCATTACCCAATCGCCAACAGGAACGGCTACCAAAACTTTTTCTTTTGAATATTTGTCATTGACCCAGAGGTAGACAACTTTACCGTCGGTAAAACAAGTGCCTTCGGTCATATCCAATGAAAATTCCTGCAGCTGATTCAATTCATCATTCCACATGGTCGTCTTCCAGGAATGGTTTGTTACAGCGCAGCCCTGGATGAAAAAACAAGCGAGAACCAGTTTTACTTTTAAGGAAGTGATGAATATATTTTTAAAACTTTCTTTTGAAAATCTGCCTTTATTGTTTGGTGGTTTGTGGTTTGTGTATTTCATGGCTTTCTCCATTCTCATTTCAGTTCCACCCCAATAGTTTCAAATACAATGCCATAATTGGATTCTTGTGAATTGGCGCACACTTTCGAGGGAAGTATGGGGGAAATGAGAAGAGAGCGCCGAAAATTTGTGCACCTTTTAAAAAGCTTTACCAATTTTATGGGCATTTTTCTGCGTTTTCTAAGATCCTAAATTTTATTTTTTCAAAAAATCAGATGTGAATTTTGGCATTGACTATCGAGTTAATTAGAAAATTTCTATATATGTAAATATTAGCAGTTATAGGGGGAATGTGAATCGCCGTATGGAAATCGTTTTAAACATTTTCAAAGAAAGAAGGATTATAGAAAATATACCATAATTATTCTTGATGGTTATGGGTATTATGCCATAATATGGCATTGTCATGTTAAAACATTCCAATTTGTTTTTCGGCGTATGGAAAATTTCCGATGCTTCTATCGGCAAATTGGAAAATAAAATCACTTTTAATATTTTTCCTTATTCTGCTCCTAATCCGCTTTTATCCGTAAAAATATTTATGGAAGGAACTTCTTGACGATAGAAATTCCATCTTGGCCCCAAAAAAGAAAAGAATATCGACTGCTGAAATATGGGTAGAGGACGGACTTCTGCATGTTATGAACCTGCCTGCCTCTAAAGAATCTTTGGTCACAGCCAACGAAAACCTGGATGTTTCAAAAAAAAATTATGAAGGGAAATCCTTATAAGGTTATGGTGGGTATCAGGGCCTGTACTTCAATTGACCGTGAGGCAAGGGAGGCCTATGCCGTCAATCCGCTAAACCTGGCGGTTGCCCTGCTCATTGGGAATCCAATCAGCCGGATGCTCGGAAATTTTTATCTTGGCCTCAACCGGGTCGCATCGCCAATTCGACTTTTTAATTCTGAGGATAAAGCCATCTCCTGGTTAAATGCCCAAGGGTCTTCAGATAATGAATAGATTGGGTATGATCCCCGTATCAAAATTATTTTTGATATGATTATTCAAATTGCTTCCGGTAAAGAGCCTGAATCTCCGGAAGGTGTTAAAGGTGATGATGAATTTACAGCAATCATCCATTGATTAAGCATGTTGGCAGAAGAGTTGCACCATCAAAAAGAAATCCGTTCGGAATCGGAAGTCAAGTATCGTGACCTGTATGAAATGGCTCTGGTAATTTATTTAACTCTGGATAAAGAAGGGGTGATTACCGATTGCAGTGCGGAGTTTCATACCACTCTGGGATATGAAAAAAAAGATATTCTTAATAAGCCCCTGGTGGACTTTTATTCAGAGGATTATGCCAATGATTTTATAGTGGCCGATTGGCCGGCCACACTGAGGGGTGAACGGGTAAATAAATTAGAAAGACAATTGGTAAAGAAAGACGGGAACACTTTAGATGTTTTATTGGATGCCAATCCAATTTTTGATGACAAAAATCAAGTTATCGGTTGTCGGGCAATTTTTGCCAACATTACCGGACAAAAGAAAATGGAAAAGAACCTGCGGGAAAGTCAACAAACCCTCCTGCAGCGGACAAATGAACTGGATCGCCATAATTCACTGATTTCGGCCTTCGCCCAAATTGGGACTGTCATTGAGGCGTATCTCCTTCCGGCGGATGTAATTCAATCACTTACAAATGAATTATTGAAAATCGGTATTCACAGCGCTGTCTCTCAAGTGGATACAAAAGAAGGCGCTTTAAATTATCAGTTTATGCCTCTGGGGCAAAAAACAACCGGCAAGATTGAACGGATTATAAATAAAAATTTGAGCCAATTTAAGATTAAAGCAGAAAACTATCCCGGCTGGGAGGATGTGGTTGAAAAAAGGACACCATTCTATATTGGGGATATCCCCAATGCACTGCATACTGTGTTTCCCAATCTGCCGCAGGGCTTAATTGGCAAACTCATGACAGTTTTAAAAATTTCACCGGTATCAAAATCCTTTTCTTTCCCCTTAATTATCAACAATAAAGTTTGGGGTATTCTGGATCTTTGGGACGAAACGATTAATCAAGCCGATGAAAACGCCTATACGGTACTGGCGAATCAAGTTTCAGTGGCCGTAAAAAATGCGCTACTTTTCGGTAATTTGGAAAAAAGTGAAAAAGAATACCGCCGACTGGTGGAGACTATGGCCGAAGGATTAGCCCTGGTAAATGAATTTGGGAAAATCAGTTATGTGAATAACCAGTTTTGCCAATTGACAGGGTATTCAGAAAAGGAACTCCTCAGGCAATCCCTGGCCCGATTTCTGGATGCGGTGAACAAAAAAATATTTTTGAATCAGTTCTCCAAACGTGAGAAAGGGAAAATCAACCGATTTGAAATTCGAGTCTCATCCAAAAACAAAGGAATGGTTGATTTATCCATTTCTACCCGTCCGGCGATTGAAAATGGAAAGTTTAAAGGTATCTTGGCCGTGGTTACGGATATTACAGCCGGAAAAAGATTGGATACGGATTTGCGTGAAAGTGAGGAAAAATTCAGCACCGTATTCAGGCATTCAAATGATGCAATTATTCTACACCATACGGATGGTACAATTATTGACGTTAACCAAATGGCGTTAACATTATTCGGTTATTCGCGGGAAGAATTTTTTGCCATGAAAATCAAGGACCTCCATCCAAAGGCTGTCTATCCAATCGCCTATGAAAATTCAAAAAGATTTTTGGAAGCGGGTAAGTTGGAGATTGAAATCGAATTTCAAAAAAGTGACGGGCGAATTTTCCCCGCTGAACTTTCAGCCAATACAATTGAATTAAGAGGTAAAAGAATAATTCAAGGCATCATTCGGGATATAGGCTACCGTAAAGAGTTGGAGCGGGAACTGATGCAATCGGAGAAGCTGGCCTCTGTGGGGCACCTGGCCGCCGGTGTTGCCCACCGCCTCAGGAACCCTCTGGCCGTGGTGTTATCCGCCACGCGGATGCTGGAAGAAATGGATGAATTGAACACCAAGACAAGAAAAACAATTTCGGCCATCTCACGCAACAGTAAAAGGGCTGTGGATGTTGTGAGTGATTTATTGAATTTCACCACACAGAAGGAATTATCATTTCAACTGCTTAAGGTGGATGCCACCATCCGAAAATCCATCCGCATGGTTGAGGCTGATTTGGCACGTCATCGAATAAAGCTGAAAACAAAATTTGCCGGTTCAAAAGTCACAGCCTATTATGATCATGAAGCTTTTATGGAGGTATTGATCAATATATTTCGAAACAGTATTGACGCCTGCGGGACTGGCGGAAATATCGGAATAAAAGTCAGCAATGCTGATGAATTCGTTTTGGTGGAAATCACGGATAATGGTCAGGGAATAAGCCAAGCGGATTTGGCCCGGATTTATGATCCATTTTTCACCACGAAAGCCCATGGATCCGGTATAGGCCTGGCTGAAGCCCACCGCATTATGACCGCCCATTGGGGTTCCATCAATGTGGAAAGTGAACCGGGTGGAGGCACCAAGGTCATCCTGAAACTGCCCACCGAAAAAAGAGAAGTAGCCAAGGCCATTGTTTAATAAAATGATTTAGGATTTCAATGGGAATGAAAAAGAAAAATCGCAAATACCGCATATTAATCGTTGATGACGAACAGGATATGCGCTGGATCCTGAGAGAATTAATCGAAGACAAAGGGTATGATCCTTTCACGGCGGAGAATGGGGAAGAAGCCTTAAACACGATTGTAAAGCACGCCCCGGATTTAATGCTTATGGATATTAAAATGCCGGTCATGGATGGCATGACCGCATTGGAAAAAGCACAAGAGATTAATGCCGATTTACCCATCATTATGATGACCGCTTTCAGCGACACACAAACCGCTGTTAAGGCCATGAAACTGGGTGCCTATGATTATCTGGTTAAACCATTCGATAACGAGGAATTAATCATCACAATCGAACGGGCATTGGAAAAAAGCACCATGGCCGAGGAATTGACGCTTTTGAGGCGTCAATTGGAAGTCCGGCAGGATTTGCGCCACAGGATGGGAAATAGTGAAGAAGTCCAATCCCTTTCGGATGATGTTTTACGTGTGGCTTACAGTGATTTTTCTGTAATGATCCAGGGCGAAAGCGGCAGCGGAAAAGAATTGGTGGCTGAGGCTATCCACCTGAACAGCTCACGGTCTGAGAATGCTTTTATTGAAGTGGACTGCGGGGCCATCCCCGACACCTTGATTGAAAGTGAATTATTTGGGTATGAAAGGGGCGCCTACACCGGGGCGGACAAGCGAAAAGCCGGTTATTTTGAAACGGCCCATAAGGGCACCCTTTTCCTGGATGAAATATCCAATTTGCCTGTGGCTGTTCAGCCCAAGCTCCTGCGGGCAATCCAAACCAAAACTGTAACCCATTTGGGTCGGACGAAAAAGATTCCGGTGGATATCCGCATCATTTGTGCTTCCAATCAAAACCTGTTAAATGCTGTGAAAAAAGGCAAATTCAGAGAGGACCTTTATTATCGGTTGAACGAGTTTGAAATTGATGTGCCCGCCCTGCGCCACAGGAAAGATGATATTCCATTCCTGGCCCACAAGTTTCTGAATGAAGCTGCGGATGAATTAAAAAAAGAAGTGGGTGGTTTTTCAAAACAATGCCTGCGCTTGTTATTGGGGTATAACTGGCCCGGCAATGTTCGGGAACTCAGAAATGTTGTACGCCGTGCCACCTTGATTGCCGGCCTCAAAGTCACCCCCAAATGTCTCCCGGGAGAATTAAACCATGATGGGGAAGCCATATCTTTAGGGGCAGCAGAATCCTTATTGGATCAGGGGTTGTCCTGGAAGGAATTAAAGCAGTACCACCAGCGCCAATTGGAAGAACATTTGTTTTCAAAAACCTTAGAAAAAACAGGCGGGAATAAGCGCAAAGCCGCCCAATTACTCAAAATGGATTACAAAACATTTCATACCAAGGTGAAAAATTTGGGGATTTAAATGGTTTTCAATTTACAGGGCGGTAAAAAATGAAAAAAAATCCATGGGAGCTATGGGGTGGTATGGTAATAATAGTGTATATTCCCCTAGTCCGGAAACATTAGGGTGGCCTGAATGCCTGAAACTGCTGTGAAAACAAACCAAGGGGATATGGGATTATCATATCACCATTTGTATGAATGCATAATGGACAGTATTCCTTCCTCCGTATTATTTATAGATGATCACCTTAGCATTATATCCGCCAACCAAAATTTCTACCTGAAGGCACGCCGCAATAAAAAAAACACAATTGGCCAAAAACTCACTGATGTTTTCCCCAAAGTGTTATTGGACTATACCCGGATGGGCGAAAAAATCAAGACAGTATTTTTAAGCGGCAATTCTTTTGACGGGGGAGAAATGGAATACCGCGCGCCCGGGCTTCCGACACGGGTTTATTATTACCGCCTGACCCCTCTCGAAAATAACAGCGGCGAAGTTGAGCAGGTTATTCTCCTCATGGATGATGTGACGGAGCGGAAACAATTGGGTGAAAAAATCCGCCGGACTGAAGAACACTTGGCCCGGGTGGTGGATAGTGCCAATGATATGATTGTTTCCACCGATTCAAAAGGACGGATTTTATCTTGGAATAACACATTGGAGGTGGTGACAGGATTACGCCCCATTATGGTAGAAAGCAAACCCTTTGACACTGTTTTGACCCAGTCGGATGGAAAAGCATTCAGGAAAATTTCCGGTAGCCTTGTTCTTGGGCGGCGGGTCAAAGATAAGGAATTGTCTCTTTTAAATAAAGACGGGGATGCGGTGGATGTATCCTGGAGTTTCTCCACCATCCGGGATGAATCCGGAAAGGCCACAGGTTTTGTAATTGTGGGCAGGGATTTAACGGAGAGAAAAGAAATGGAAGCGCGCCTGAACCAATCGGCAAAGATGGCCTCTCTGGGTACCATGGCCGGCGGTGTGGCCCATGAAATCCGAAATCCCTTGGCCATTATCGATTCGGCCGCTCAAATATTAAAGGGCACTGCAAAATCAGGGAAAAAATTGGATCAAGGTGTTCAAAAGATTCGTACGGCTTCGAAACGGGCATCGGATATTGTAGACAACCTGTTGACCTTTGCCCGCCAATCAGAATTTTCACCCAGACCCACAAATGTCCGCAAGGTGATTGAGGATACTCTGGTTTTGATGAAGAATCAATTGGCCCTGCAGCATATTGATGTAACGACCCGCATTGCCCGCAATCTGCCCAGGATTTTCGGCAATGAGACCCAGCTCCAACAGGTATTCATGAATTTTCTGTTGAATGCCTGTAATGCCATCGGCGACGTGGGTACAGTTCACATATCTGCAAACCTTGTTCATGCCCATGTTTCCATCAAATTCAGAGATGATGGGAAGGGGATTCCTAAAAAATACCTCTCTCAGATTTTTGATCCTTTTTTTACCACCCAACCGGTGGGGAAGGGTACAGGGCTCGGGTTGGCAGTATCCTACAGTATTGTCAGTCAGCATAATGGTACAATTGATGTAAAAAGTGAAGTGGATAAGGGCAGTGTCTTTACAGTCAGTTTACCTGTCATAAAATCTTAAAGGGAATTAAAATGGCGAAACAGAAAATTTTGTTAGTGGATGATGAACCGGATTTGCGTTGGACATTCGAAATGCGATTTGAAGATGGGGGTTATGATCTGGCCACCGTTTCTTCCGGTGAGGAGGCCATCCCCAAGGTAAAAGAAACGGATTTTCCGGTGGTTATTCTGGATTCAAAATTACCCGGGATGGATGGATTTGATCTGGCAAAATCCATCAAGAAACAGCGTCCGAATACAAAAATTATATTCTTTTCCGGATTCTTTGGTCGTGAGGACAATGAAATTCAAAAAGGGTTGAACTCAGGATTGTTTGATGAATTTTTGTCCAAGCCCTTTGACTTTGAAGAAGTTGAAGGCATTTTGGATAAGTATTGTCTTCAATCCAATTGATGTCGAACCCTTCGGCAAACTCCCGCCTTCGTTCCACTATGGTCGGACAAGCAGGGTTCGTTTTATATAAAACAGAGTAATTAACTAGAACTTTGGCACACCCTTTGCATTGAATAATATAGAGGTGCGCTATGAAAACATCAGAATTCCGCTGCCTTAAATGTGATTACCTTTTTGAAATCCCAAGGATTGCCAACGAAGACTGGCCTGACTGTCCCGTTTGTGAAGGTGAAACTGTCGCCCTGTGGGAATGGCCTGATCATAACCCCGATGAAAAAATAGAGAATGAAAAGACACTCGAATTAGAATTAATTATGGAATAAAAACCATAATTATGGGAAAATTCCCATAATGAATAAATTTTATAAAATATAATCCTTCCTCGGAATTCCCCTAATTAATTGCCCCCAAGACAGTTTGGCACGCTTTTTGTCTAATTAGTGTTAAGTGTGGCAAGGTGCCACATGATCCTTGTAAAACAAAAAGGAGTCACCTATGGCTGTTGAAAAGACAATCGCTTCAACCAGTCTCGCTGAAGTAGTCGACAGAATCTTAGACCGTGGTATCG
>CAYFJU010000005.1:0-66393 GCA_964343505.1 uncultured bacterium | reverse complement strand
GATTTTTTTGTGTTTTTGCGTGAGTTTTTTTTGCTTTTGACGCATTAATTCATCACAAACGTATGTTCTTCACTTGGTCGAACATAACCACCATCGTTAGTTCGTTGCAACATTTTTTTATTAAATACTTTTCGGCTTGAAATCCACATACCCTATTTAAGCTAAATACATGCACTTTCACGTCGGTAATTAACCCATTCTTCAACATAGAATTCGATGGTTGTTTCTTAATTTACCAGTATGAATTTTTGGAGATAATTCTAAGAAACTCGCCGTAAAATAATTAGGGTATTAAAAATAAAATACACGTGTGTGATATTTTCTTTTTAACTTAGGACCGTAATTGAAGTGGTAATATGGCCCGGTTGAGGATTAACTGATAATCTTTTTTCAACACCAAATAGTTAATTCACAATGTGAGACGGATAACATTTCAACATAAAAGTGCAAGTCAGTTTGTGGGGAGTTAAAAACAAATGAGTTTCATAAAAAATAAATGGACAGCAAAAGACGCTGAAGAATGGGGCAGGGAAGATTGGATAGCAATCACCCTTTCTGCCCTTTCCTATATTACGCTCATGGTAGGGTCTGCCCTATCCATCATGCTCATCCCCAGCGGTTTTGTCATATTGGGTATCGGGATTGTATCCGCAATTCTCATGTATAAGGTAATCGACCCCAAACTGAAAACCATTTCGTCCAGTTATGAAGCGAAGCAAAAGGACTATTTACATCAATTGGATGAGATCCAGAAGTGGGAGGCGACCAAATGACCAAAGGATTAGCCATTGTGATTGGCATGTCCATTGCCTATGCCGCCTCTTTTTTGGGCATGATCTTTGCCTACATTTCCTTTAAACGTAAACAAAAAGAGGGTCTCAATTGATAGATGTTATATTAAGTACGACGCAGCGCATTGGTGCCCCTTGGCTGGGAGTTGTTTTGCCCGGATTGATCCTGGCTCTCTCCTTTTTATTAACCTTTGCCCTGATTAAATTTTTCACTCGGAATGGCCAATCATGATACAATTCCAATTTCTGGATTGGCTTTGGCTTACCCTATTTGTCCTGTTGATGGTTTATTTCGGTGCTTATTTTTATCGCCTCGGGAAACGATCACAGTCTGATTTCTTTCTCGCTGGCCGGGGATTGCCCTGGTGGCTGCCTGCTTCTTCCGTATATGCCACACATACTGCAACGGATACACCCATTTGGATTGCTGGTGTTGTATATAAATATGGGTTCGGCGGACTTTGGTATGCCTTTTTCTCAGCCTGGTGCGCCATCTCGGCCTTTGTGTCCACGCGGATCTTTCGCCGTTCACTGGCCTATTCCCAGGCAGAATGGCAGGGATTGCGGTTCGGCGGCCTCGGCGCAGAAATGCTCCGCGGCTGGCTGGCGGGCTGGCAAGTGTTCCTGAATATGTTCATCCTCGGCTGGGTGGGCATCGCTATGGGAAAACTCTGCCATATGATCTTTGGCTGGGATATGTGGGTCGGATTGGTATTCTTCACTGCCATTGGGGCCATTTACGTTCTCATGTCCGGTTATTGGGGCGTCGTTATGGCGGACTTTCAACAAGGCATAATTGCTTTCATCATCATAATTATCGTCTCCATTTGGGGCGTGGTAGCCGCCGGCGGGCCCAACACCATTGTTGATAAATTAAAAAATTATAACAGCACGGTAGAGTGGCAAATCCCTGCATCTGGTTCAGGAAAACAAGCTCAACTCCGAATTATTGATTCTCAATCCAAGTCCATCCTCGCCGAACAGGATGGATTTTTCAATATCTCTGATGAAACTCCAGATAAAGAACCCAACGATGGATTTTCTGCCTCCGCCTCGCAAAAGATTAAAAGCAAGGTGGTGGATGAAGAGATTAAAATTCTTTGGCCCGAAGTTGGCAGTTCCATCCCTGCGGGAAATGGATACACCGTCGTTTGGACGAAAGGGGATGACTCGATAAAACGTATCGATGTTCAATATTCTTATGATGGGGGTAACACTTGGCATGATATCGCCCGTAATCATTTTAACGGCCAATCATGGCGCCTGAATCCCTTTAGTTTTACCGGTATGTTTGATGGACAGTTCCCCATAGCCTGGTTCCTCACCATGCTTGTCATTGCCCTCATCGGTGGATTTGGCATGGGCACATCCATTGACTGGTACCCGGAAGCACAGCGCATTCAATCGGCCAAAACGGTCCGTGATGCCTCCTACAGCATTTGGGCCGGATCGGCCATGGTCCTCATTCGTAACTCAATCTGGGCGGCGGCAATTATCGGATTTTTTGTTCTCTTCCCAGGAATAGGAAATAGCGGTGAATATGAAATGGCCTGGTATAAAATTGGATTTGATTATCTCCCTGTGGGGTTGGTTGGATTCCTTTTTGCAGGTGTTTTGGCTATCCACCTATCTACGGTGTCCACCCATTTGAATCTGGGGGCCATGTACGCCACCCGGGATTTTTACCATCATTATGTAAACCCTAAAGCATCCGAAAGTAAATTAGTAAATGTGGGGCGAATTTCCACTTTTTTGCTACTTTTAGGGTCATTTGTCTTTGGCGCCATCATTGGAGAAGAACTGACAGCCTGGCTCATTTTTGCCCTGTGGATTATGGCGGCCGGCGTTTGGCTGCCAAACATATTGCAAGTGATCTGGTGGCGGTTTAACTCCTGGGGTTATCTCAGTTCATGGATCGCCAATCTTGGCCTCAGTTGGCTCATTGTGTGGATTTTACCCTACTTTGGTATTATCCCCGCCCTGCCGGACTATATGCAGTTTTGGCTGCTGATCATTTGCAATGCATTGATCTACATACCCGTTACTTTTATGACTAATCCTGAGGATATGGATCATTTGGTTGCTTTCTATGTCATGTCTCGACCCATCGGGTTTTGGGGACCAGTTCGTAGAGAAGCGGAAAAACGGGGTATGCTTGCTTAGTGGAAATGGATTTTTATAGAATAAAGAATTAAAGCTACATCGCTCGCGGTTCTCATATACTTTTTGAGATTCTACCATATCAAAATACGGATGCTCTCCTCCGTTGTTTAGCGACATTTGGTAAATTAACTTAAAAAGGAGAACCGCGAGTATCCTTTTATCCCTTTAATCTGGAATATCATTATTTTTGCCACTACCCCATACGGTATTGCAGATAATTGGAAAGCGCAGAAAAAGTCATTCTATTATGAAGACTAATTACCCAAAAGTTTAGGTGGATTTGACCCAATCTAGGGGTAATTTTACCGACGTTTGTTTTTTTTACTTAAATTTTATTTCATCACAAAATAACCAGGCCTTACCCCCTGCACCTTGATGCCATTCAGGGCAAATTCCCATATTATTGGCTATAATTTTTATTTTATGCACGGAAGATGGTTCGATATCGACAATTGCCTCGTGTAGGAAAGCGGGGCTTTTCTGATCGGATATCGTATTGGTCCATTTCCCTGCAAATTCATATTCATAGCCTTCTTCCGAAATCCATATTTCCATTTCATCAGGCAACCAAATCCAGGCTTTAAAGTCCTGGAGAAAACCGGCTGAAATTTGGGAAATCAGGGTGGGTGATTCCAGATCAAATTCCAAAACCATGTCTTTTTCTTCAAACCCCATCCAAAATCCGTCCGAATATTGAGTTGAGGCACGATAGCCGTCGGTTAGGGCATTTTCACCTCCCCTATATTTTTCTGCATAGGGAAATTCAATTTCAGGCACAATATCCAGACCCAGGTGCGGTTCAATTTCCTTATTCGCCAGTTCCGGATTCAACCACCGGTTCGAATCTAAAGGAACAAGAAAAAAGTTTGATGGTTTACCCTTGACACCAACAATTAGCTGATTTTTTCCTACTTGGACTGGTATAGATATTTTACCTCTGCCGAAGCGACTTTCAGTACCTTCCGATCGATTAAAATATAACGATCCGTTTACCCACCCAAAGTGCGGACCATCGCTTTCAATGATAAAAGGTAAATCACCAACATTTTGAGACCAGAACTCAACCATAATATAATTGGCCTCAGAATTTGAAAACTGATAGTACCCACCGATTAAGAATTCATCTTCCTTCCAGGAATATTCTTCCGTTTCAAAAGATATTTTTTTATCTGACCCACCATTTGTGATTTGTGCAGATAATATTTCCTTCAACTGCTTATCCTTTTCACTGATCGATTCAAGGATATAGGTGGTCAATTTTTTATCACCCTCATCGAATAGGCGAAAATGATTATGCAGCTTTTTTAATTGTTTGGCAGATAATCCATTTTTTTCTTCTGCGTCCAAAGCCAAAAGGACAGCCGACCTGATTAGGGGATCGGTTGTCCCTTTTTCTATTTTTTCTAAAAGACGATCTCCTTCTACCAAATCCAATTTTCCTAATTGGCGAATCATAAACAGGGTTAAGTCCGAATCCAATCCCGGTAAGAGTTCGGCGATTAAAGCCATTGCTTCTGCGGGCTTGCGCTTGGCCAAAGCGCCCGTCACAAAAGGAATCATTTGTGTTTGGGTGGTTAAGGCAGAAGCCAAGGATTGGACGCCATCCTGATATTCCACGACTAAACGATTGGCCCTTTTTTTCAGGGAAACAAACTGCCCATCCTCATCGGCATCTACCCACACTGGATTTGTGAAGCCCAAGGGTGTAATCGGGTCCGGTGCATCATGGATCATGGGCGCCATGGATTCATCCCCGGTGGCCACCGCTATCAACCAGGTATCCTCAGAAATTTTCATGGATATTGTTTTGTCGAACTTGACCCCATTTTTAGCAGGATGGGCCGGAAACCGCCGCAATATTTTTCCATTACCAATAATTTGTACAGAATCGCAATCTATCCATTCCGGCGCCTGAACTTTAACGCGAACTGCAATTTCACCACCTGTTAGGGTTGTGTCGCTCCGGTGTTGAACGCCATTGACCCACATTTGGACATAAAGCCCCTGAGCGACGGACACCCGCCCCTTGTTAATATTTTGGCTTAATGTTTTTTCATCGATCAGACTGGGGTCGTCGGTTGGACTTGCAATATAATTCCGCGGCATACCGGCCAACAATTTTTCTACGGTGTGACTATCCGAGTTTCCGACACCCGTTACCCTTTGTCCGCTGTTTAATATGTTATACCAATCCTGACGCACAGAATAGGGATTTTGGGAGGTCGCCACCCACCCCCACCCGGCATTCTCATTGAGTATTTCTATGGCGTCAAAATCCCAACTCCAATTTTTATTTTCTGTTTCAGCCAGATGTTCATCAAAATCCATTACCGTGAAATAATCAATCCCTTCCCAGCGTGGGTGATTTACCTGAATTACCGATGAATCGGTTTCGGCTCGAATTTGCTTAAACAATTTATTGGCATCGGCCGAATCTATTTCAACCGGAGCAGACCCTTTTGGAACGGGAAAATTATTAAAATGGCCGAATTGAGAACTTACTTCATTCCCCACCGTGCTAGAGATATATTGTTCTGTAGCAAAAGCTGTAATGACGGTATCATAGTCAACCACATGGTTGTGGTCAGTCGCCACAGCCCATTCCAGACCTTCTCCAATGCAAGAAATAATACGCTCTTCCATGTTTGAATCACCATGCCCGGAATGGGTGACCGTATGCAAGTGCATATCCCCGGAGACAAACCCTTCTGTGTCGACACTTCTTTTAATCTTCAAGGTGAGGGTCGCATGTTCCTGATCACGAATTGTAATTGATTTCTTGGCTATGCTGTATTCCATACCACGCCCGGCCCATATTTCGTATTCACCCATTGGAATGATAATTGTATCCCGCCCGGTGAGAGTATATATGGTATGCTTGCGTATAGCCAAATTGCCCGTAGACGTTAATTGAAGATCTACGGGATCATCCCCATTAAAGAATAACCATTTCCCTGGAATCGGTTGGCCGGATTCCCCATTCAGGAGGGTAATCTCAAGTCTCCCCTTTCCCTCCGGAAGGGATTTATCATATTTCGTACATGCAACCGTTAATACAAGCATTGACCATAGACAGATAAGGGGTAACCGTACTTTATTATTCTCAAACATAATTCTCGTTTACTGTTTAATGGTTTTTAATATTTCTAGATGTGTGTCCGTCAACCCATTCACACTGAAAAGGGTGACACCATTGGCGCCCGCATCTTTTGATTTCTGAATGGCTTTTTTCAAATCTTCCGGTGAAAGGGCGCCGACAAAAAGCCCGGAATTATAATGAAATTTTCCTTGGGTTTCCCGCACGCCATTTTCTACACTAAACTTGATCCAGTCCAGGTTGTCATTATAAAAATTATGGTAATTCATGGGGCACACAATATCCAAATCCCAGGAAGACCAATCCTGGCGCACCATTTTGCGGGCCATTTCAGGAAAGGGAAAAACAGCGGCGGACAGTTTTTTGTCATGGGCATGAACAATTTCTGCAATCTCATTCACCAGAGATGTGAGCGCATTCAATCGATACTGCCGCCATTCATCACTCAGTTCCGGATGATCCATTTCCAGGGGGTCAACCCCAAAAATAGTTTTAAATCCGCGCCGCGCTTCCGGATGATAACCAAAATCATATTCCGCCATTTCACGGTCTTGAACCAGTTTATATTTGGGCTGCAATTTCGGCGGAAGAACCACATCGCAATAGCGCACATAATCCAGATGGACTGAAGTAATACCTGCTATTTCGGCGTAAGATTTCATGATGGATTTAATATGTTCCCTCGCCCCTTCGCTAAAGGGGCTCAGCCACTGGTAATAATCCACATAGGCACGATAATCGTAGCTGTTATCCTCATTGCGGTTTACCGAATACCAATCCCGATTCTGTTCGGCCACCCTATCTCCTGGCCGATTCATGGTCCATACCCAGGCATGGAGATTAATATCTCTCCCATGTACGATTTGGGCCAGTTTTTGGATATTTTCCGGACTCCCATGAATAAAATAATCGGTTATACCAGCTTCAATATATTTTTTAAAATATTGATCCCATTCCGACATGGATTTCTCGGAATAATTATCCCAAACTCCAATAGTGATTTTTTTTTCTTCCCTTGTTTCGCAGGCTGTAACAAAATAAATAAAACTGACTAACCCTAAACGGAATAAAAGTTTAAATGTCATAATGTGGTTTCCAATATTCTATCTTCCCGCCTATCATAGCATCTAAAGCCATTTGGACTGAGATGGAAACCAAAGCGCCCGATTCCACATTGGATATGGGTTTTTTATTATTCCGGATATTTTCGCCAAAATCCAAAAGCGCCTGTTTAGTTGGATCCATATGATTCACGTCTAACTTTTTTCCCTTACCTGACTTCAAGGTCTGCAAGGTGGCCCCCGAAACACCATCCACAAGCCCTAACTCTTTCACTTTATTGGATTCAGCATAGATCGTTGCACTGAAAGGTTTTATGACAAAGGTGCCTTTTGTCCCTTTCACAACAATCATATAATCGTTATAAGCATTGTTGGTCATGCACTTAAAACTGGCTTTTACCCCATTGGGATATTCAGTAATCAGGTGAATATTGTCAAAGGTTTCCCGCCCATCCTTCCAATGATCGATTCCACCAAATCCGGTGAGTTTTTGAATATGAGATCCCGTCACCCAATTGCAGAAATCGATTTGATGAGACGATAATTCCGCCGCTAAACCGCCCGAATATTCACGATACATTCGCCAATTGATCATCCGTTCCCATTTAGGATCAGGCACATGGCGCCGCCAGTTTCCATTTCTATTCCATTGACATTCAAAAGCAGTAACCTCACCAATAAATCCCTTTCGAATCTGCTTAACCACTTCTAAATAAAGCCTTGAATTATGGTATTGATGTCCAACCTGAAAAGTCTTTTTTTGGTTCTTAACCGATTTGACCAATTGTTTGGATTCTTTGATCCCACGAATCATGGTTTTTTCACAAAAGACATGCTTCCCTGCATCCAGAGCATCCATGGCCATTTCATAATGCATACTGAAGGGTGTGGATACGATGATGGCATCAATATCCGGATTGTCCAGCATTTTCCGGTAATCTGTATAACCTTTTGCATTCTTATGGGCATTAGACAGTGTTTTTTCCAGCCTGAAAGGAATGATGTCACAACATCCCAAAACCCGGAGGTGGGGAATATCTTTCATTATCCGGGTTAAGCCACCGCCGCGGTCACCAGTCCCGATAACACCGATATTAATGATTTCGTTTTTCCCCGCACCTTTTAAAATCATTGGACCCAAACCCAAAGATAATCCACCCATCGCCAGGGATGACTTTTTCAAAAATTCTCTTCTATTTCCCAATATTCTATCCCCCCTTTTTAGACCTTTGGCTCCCAACCCGATTCATAATCTCGAGACCACATTTTCATGGCTTTTCGGTCATTCAGAATTTTACCGTTTCTCGGGTTGGTCTTTAAAACACGTCCCATTTCCTGGGCAATATTCCCCAAGTGGCATAAAAGGTTACTCTTATGCCCCTCGTCGATAGGAGAATGTTGTTTTTCATTTTTGCGGATCACATTCAGCATATTGGTCATATGGAGGATATCCAGATTCCCAATACCCACCGTATTAGTGGTGGCACTTTTCTTTTTCTCACGGGAATCTTTAATCACTTTGCCATCCATGCCATAAGCGAGGTAACCGTTCCGGTCTAAAATAATGGTTCCTTTTGTCCCATGGATGCTTGCGCCTCTGCCGCGCCCGTGATAAGTGAATGGATTGCAGCTTCGCCCTTCCCAGGTGATCATTTTATTCCCGGGGAATTGGTAATTAACGACTTGCGTATCATAGAATTCCCAATCATCATCGAAATGGTAGCGTCCCCCGGAAGAATTCACCTCGGTTGGAAAATCTACATCCAAAGCCCAACGGCAAATATCAATTTCATGGGTGCCATTATTATTGATTTCACCTGTGCCCCAATCCCAAAACCAATGCCAGTTATAGTGGACCCGATTGTCCTTGTATCGGCGCCGGGGAGCAGGCCCTTGCCAGAGGTCCCAGTCCAAATTTTCAGGCACTTTTGCCACCCTTCCTTTACCAATTGAACCGCGGCTGTTGGCGTACCAAGCCTTCCCAAAATAAACTTCCCCTATTAGGCCATTCCGAATATCACGAATTGCCTCGATGGATGTTGATGCAGACCGCTGCTGGTTCCCCATCTGTATGACACCCTTATACTTCTTTTGGGCAGCGATCAAGAGTTCACCCTCCCGAGGATTGTGACTGCAGGGTTTTTCGACATAAACATGCTTCCCCGCTTCAAGAGCGAGGATACTCATGGGGGCATGCCAATGGTCCGGTGTGGCAATCACAAGGACATCCACATCCTGATTCTCCAGCAATTTCCTGAAGTCATTCTCCGTTTTTGGAGATAGGCCATAATTCTCCTTCGCATTTTTCATGGCCTTCAGGTATACCCTTTCATCAACGTCACAGAAATAACTGATCTGTGTATTTGGAGAAAGGGCCACACCGCCAATCAGGCCATTGCCCCGGCCGTTCAACCCGGCAATGGCAAAGTTTACACGGTCATTTGCTCCAAGGATCATGCCATAACTCTTGGCAGAAAGGGCCAACCCTGCACCGGCAATGGAAGTGGTTTTTAAAAATGATCTGCGGGATACTTTTTTGTCAGCCATTTAAAACTCCCGGATTTTGATATTGCTAAAATGCACCGTGTCACCGTGGTCTTGAAGCAGAATATGCCCCTGAGGCCATTGACCGAAATTCTTCCATTTGGCATATTTGCTCCCGGCGACCAGTGCTCTGAACATTTGAGAGTAGCGGTCATATTCCAGCACTTTTTCTCCATTCAGCCAATGTTCAACATGGCCGTCTTTTGAAACAATTCTCGCCCGGTTCCATGCCCCAATGCCTTTGAATTGTTTCCCTCTCCCTGATACGGTCAATCCTTCTGCCGCCATAAGGTCATAAAGGGAACCAACGGTACGGTTTCCGGCTATTCCTTTTTTGGCATCCGGGTGTTTTCTATCGTCTAAAATTTGGAATTCACAGCCAATGGCTGAACCGACACCTTTGTTTAATTCAGGATCCACAAAATATTTGATACCACTGTTGGCACCTTCAGTAATCTTAAAATCCAACACCAATTCAAAATCGCTGAATTGGTCCTCAGTAATGATATCACCGGGGCCGGTGGATTCACCCCCGTCTGTGGCAAGAACGGTTAAAATACCCTTTTTTATCTGCCACCCCTTTTTCGGGAATCGATCTAATTTTGCTCCGCGCCAGCCCTTATTTGTTCGGCCATCAAACAAAAGTCGCCACCCTTTTTTCTTTTCTGTCTCTGTAAGCCGGTTATTCAGGAAACTGATTTCATCCACTTGCGGGTCCACAACTTTTCTGCTTCGTTCCAAATTCCCAGTTTTAATGCGGATATTCCGCCATTTTACGATTCGGCCTACCAATTCCGGACGGTAAATGGAGTGAACCTGTAAACCAATAAATCCTTTATCTGTGAGGTCATCTACAAGGTTTGCACACATAATACCGTTGACCCAAGTGCGGATAGAATTACCTACAGCCTCCACCCGAAAATGGTTCCATTGGCCGTTTTTAAAAGCAGTCCGCCCTTTTGGGTTTCGGGATAGGGGATAGATCCATCCACGGCGGGATTCATCATAAATACCCCCTGTGAACGCCCGGGGTGTGGGATCCACTTCAACCTGGTATCCGTGAACACGGCCCTTCCGATAATCCGGATTGCTGTTACTTCTGACCTGGACGCCGGAATTCAGTTCAGGATCTACAAATACTTCATATTCCAGGATAAAATCAGAATAAAACTTGTCCGTACACAAAAAGCTATTGGGTGAATTGGCAACCGTTTTACCCACAATCATATTATCTTTGACTTCATAGGTGGCATTGCCACCTTTTTGATGCCATCCATCAAGTGTTTTTTCATCAAATATTGACTGCCATCCATCACCCTTTTGTCCAATGATAACATTCATCCCCAACAGGAATATCAATCCTCGACTGATTAATATTTGCTTCATCCTCTCCCTCATTCTATTGTTTCTCCTATCTCCTTTTGTATTGCTCTCAGTTTTTGTTTCAGATTATTAATAATATCACCTGATTCCGTCTCAATAAAAATATTTTTCATTTCATTGGGATCATGCTCCAGATCATACAATTCCCACACATCAATATCTTCATAGAAATGGATGAGTTTATAACGTGCCGTGCGAATCCCATAATGTTTTTTCACCCCATGTTCGTTGGGGAATTCGTAATAGTGGTAATAAATCGCATCCCGCCACTGAATGTCTTTTCTTTCTAGAAGCGGTTTCATGGATCGGCCTTGGATTTGATTGGGAATACGTACACCGGCATAGTCGAGTAAGGTGGGGGAATAATCAATATTCTGCACCATTTCATCCACCTCACCATGGATGTCATATTTCTTTGGAAACTGCATTAACAATGGTGTTCGCAATGATTCTTCATACATGAATCGTTTATCAAACCATCCATGCTCCCCCATATAAAAACCCTGATCCGATGTATAAACCACAATCGTATTTTCACCTAATCCCGACTCATCCAAATAATCCAGTAATCGTCCCACATTGTTATCTACAGACCGAACGCATTGGAGGTAGTCCTGCATATAGCGTTGATACTTCCAGAGGGCTAAGTCTTTACCCTTGAGAGCAGATTTTTTAAATGTCTTTAAAATCGGTTGATAATAGGCATCCCATGCCTTTCGCTGCTCCGGATTCAGTTTGGCAATAATCTCCTCATAATATTTACGGTATCGTGTCTGGAGTTCACCCTCATCCAGCATTTTCAAATCATAGACCAGGTCCATGTCCTTATCAATGCCCATGATGTGGGCAGCGGCGGCGGACCGCCCTTCGTATTTATCAAAAAAGTTTGCCGGGACTTCAAAATCAACACCTTTGAATTCCTCGAAAAGAGCAGTGTCGGGCATCCAAATTCTATGTGTGGCCTTATGGTGGACTAAAAGTGAAAATGGTTTTGATTTATCTCTTTGTTCTAACCACCGGATACTTTTATCTGTAATTACATCGGTGACATAACCATCTGATTTTTCCCGTTTCCCATTATTGATAAAATCGGAATTGTAATAATCTCCTTGGCCGATGAGGACTTCCCAATGATCAAATCCTGTGGGCTCACTCCGCAAATGCCATTTTCCCACAATGGCTGTTTCATAGCCGGCACCTCCTAACAATTTGGGGAATGTCACCTGACTGCTGTCAAAACGGGTGCGGTTATCCAATTGACCATTCCTATGGCTGTATTTTCCCGTAAGAATGGTGGCGCGACTGGGGGCACAGATGGAATTGGCTACAAAACTGTTCTTAAAGATTACGCCAGCTTCGGCAATACGATCTAGATTGGGTGTATCAATGAAGCGATCATCATAGGCACTGAGTGTTTGATAGGCATGGTCATCAGTCATGATGAAAATAATATTGGGGCGCTTATCTTTTGCACAAGACCATTGGAATAGACCTAATGCCATTAACCCAAATATCTGACTGATTTTACGATTATTCATTAATCAAGGGTGGGGCGTGGTACACTTCAATATTGGAAATGGTTGGACAGGCTTTGGCGTCTAAAATATTCACCCGAATGGCCGTTCCTGTGACATCGGGGAATCGCATAATCCGTTTATATCCGATAGTGGTTTGATGGTCGATTTCCTCCCATCCATGTTCCCCCTTCACTTCAATTGAGAAGGATTTTATCCGCTGTCCCAGAGGAATGTATTCCTGAATCAGAAATCGGTTAAAAGTGGTTTCCTTCTCCAGATCAATGGTCAAACTGGATTGAACCACACCATTCACTGTTGCCCAATATGTTTCTGGTCTTCCATCATTGACCAGGCGCGGTTCAAATCCCTTTCCGCGGTGATTGGATGCGGATACGGGTTTACTTTCAATAAGTTCATGGGCGAAATCTTTCCGAATCTGTGCGGCCATTTTCTGCAGTTGGCGCACATCATTCTCATGGACCAGCCCACGCACGTCCACAGGAAAATTCAGCAGCAATGATGCATTCCGGCCTATGGATTCATAATAGATATTCATGAGTTTTTGAAGTGACTTTACTTGGTCATCCTGCTCCGGGTGGTAATACCATCCCGGGCGAATGGATACATCCACCTCCGCCGGCACCCAATGAGATCCGTTCTCCTGACCTGAGGCATACATTTTGGAATACTCGGGCATCCCCGCATAAACCGAATCCCGCATGAGGTTGGACCAAGTGGTGGGATAGGCAAATCCCTTTTCATTTCCTACCCAGCGCACATCCGGGCCGGCATCTCCAAAAATCACTGTATTGGGCTGAAGATCCATGACAAAAGCGTGGGTGTTTTTCCAATCGTAATATCCCTTTTTATCCACTTTACGGTTTTCATTGGCGCCGCCATAATACCCTTTCCCGCCATTGGCACCGTCGAACCAGACTTCAAAAATTTCTCCATATTCTGTGAGCAATTCCCGAAGTTGATTTCGCATATAAGTAATGTATTCGGGTTTCCCGTAATCGGCATGATTTCGATCCCATGGGGAATAATATATACCCAATTTTAATCCAAATTCTTTACAGGCATCAGCCAACTCTCGAATCAAGTCTCCATCTCCATTACGCCAGGGTGAATTCTTCACAGAATGTTCTGTGTATTTTGAAGGCCATAGGCAAAATCCATCATGATGTTTTGCTGTAATAATGATGCCCTTCATCCCTGCATCTTTGAATGTATTAGCCCATTGGCGGCAATCCAGGTCTGTTGGATTGAATTGTGCAGGACTTTCACCACCAGTACCCCATTCCATATTCGTGAACGTATTCATATTGAAATGAATAAAGGCATAAAACTCCAAATCCTGCCAGTCCAATTGGTGTTGATTGGGAATGGGATAGACCGGCTCGGGTGGTGAAACTTTTTCGGATTCACATCCCATCAAATAAAGAGCGCATAAGAAATATATTTTATTCATTATCAATTAACAAAATGCTGAATGACAGATTTCCAATGATCATATCCGGCTTGATTGAGATGCAATCCATCATAAGTCAATTTTGGCAATAAATAACCTTTAGTATCGCTGAATGATTTATGGAGATCAATATAGTTGATTTTGTAATCCCGGGCCATGACCTTCAGCTTTTTATTCACGGACAAAATTTCATTTTTCTTACTCTTGTGTCCTGAGAACTTTCCCCCTACATTCGGATTGATTGGTAAAACACTCTGAAGATACAATTGAGTATTTGGGGATTGAGATACAATATTTTTAATAATTTTTCGAGAATGGTCTAAAACGTATTCTACACTTCTCCCCCGTGCCAAATCGTTGGTTCCAATCATAAGAAATATTTTTTGCGGCTGCGATGAAACGACTTCATCCAGTCGATCCAATACACCATCGGTTAAATCGCCGCTGATGCCCCGATTCACCGCATTTTTATCCGGAAATAGTAATTTCCAATTACCCATCTCAGTGATGCTGTTGCCTAAAAATATAATTTCATTTTTCGTGTCGGGTTGATTTTCAAATAGTGATTTTCTATTATAATAATGATTGGAGTGTTTCCACTTTGTGGGCTTTTTATAATTGTCCTTTCCATCCGTTAGCCATGCTAAAGAAAAACTAACAAACTCATTTTTAGTATAATTGTCCTTTTCAAAAAATAGGCCAATATCTCCATTTTTTAATTTTGTTAATGATGAATAGGCTGAGCCTCCCGGATAGACAGTTTTGCCTTCCGTCCATGTTTTCCCTTCATCATAACTCACACGGACAGTCAAATTCATTCTTCCTTTTTCCATTTTCGCATTAGAGAATAAAAGACGGTTTTTTTGATAACCATCTTTCGTTGACGTATAACGAATAATACTGCCATTGCATCCGGGGTCGATAAGATTGGGCTCTGCTTTTGTCTCCCAGGATTTGCCTTCATCGGAGGAAATATGAGAGTATCGCATCCCGGCCCGGTTCACTCTGGAATTGATCATCCAACTACCATCCTCCAACTCTATGATTTTGGATTCATCCCCGGGGGTGATTGGCGTACCAATCAAATACCAGGATTTCCCATGATCATCACTACCGAAAATATGGAGGCCGTTCTTGAGGTTCACCAAAGTATGAAGCAGTCTCCCAGATCGGGTTTGGATTCCCCGGCCGGAAGTAATGAATTTGAAATCCCCATGCCATTCAGCCTTTGCAATTTGAGAAGTGATATCTATGGGCTGCCCCCATGTTTTCCCGTTATCCTTACTTTTGACCACATGGAGATAGTAGATGTCCTTTTCATTTTCATAATCCATATAATTGTAAAACATGAATATTTCCCTAGTCACTCTGTCCACAATTAAAGAAGGGTCCGATGCTGAAAGTCCGAGGGAAAAATCCACAACTGTTTCTATTTCAGACCATGTTTTTCCATTGTCATCGCTTCGCCGTAATACAATATTGATATCCCCGCTGGCTCTCAGGTCGGCACAGGAGGGGACACGTTCGTCTATTGCGGTAATCAGATCTCCGTTCGGTGCGGTGACAGTTGCAGGGATGCGGAAACAGGCCACATCTTTAACCATGGATGTATTGAACAGATCCTCCGATGTGATCAGTCCATCAGCATATTGATGTTTTATGTCTTGCGCAAATGCGCTTATATAAATGAGTGAAATAAATATTTTTTTCATGGTGGTTGTATCGTTCTTTTTAATTATAGTGCATCTGCGGGATACGGAATTTGGATTCCCGTATTTTTATTCGAAGGCATTTGTGCTTTCACTTTAATTAAATAATCGGTTAAATCTTTCGCTAATTCATTTAATACTTCTGGATTGGTATGCGCCAAATTCTTTGATTCGCTGATATCATTTGCGAGATTGAATAATTCGAAACGCTGATCCAAATGATAATAGATCAATTTCCAGTCCCCTTTTCGGATTGTACTGGTGGCTCCGATTCCCGGACCACTTGGCCCCCATTCGTTGGGGTAATGCCATACCAAAGCACGATCTTGGGATGTGGCCCTTGTTTGCTTTAACATGGGGATAAAACTTTTTCCGTCAATGGTCTGGGCCGTTTCGAAATTCTGAATTCCCGCCATGCTCAATATGGTTGGGAAAAAATCTTCAATGATAAGATAATCGTCAGCTACAGATCCAGCTTTAACCACACCGGGCCATTTTACGATCATGGGTTCGCGGATGCCCCCCTCTCTAACCGATCCTTTTCCACTGGATAGGGGCCAATTGTGGGTGTGTTTTTCGCCACCCCTTGCCACAGCACTAAGGCCGCCATTGTCAGACATAAATAGGATAATTGTGTTTTCCTCAAGATTGTGCGTCTCAAGATAATCCATTAAATCGCCGAGACTGTTATCCATCCCTTCAACCATGGATGCATATTTAGCTTCAGTTGGATCCAACCCTTCATCCATATATTTCTGGACAAAACGCCGATCCGATTCAATTGGGGTATGGACTGTATAGTGGGACATGTATAAAAAGAATGGCTGATCAGAATTAACTGCATCATCCATGGCAACCATAGCTTCAATTGTCAATGCTTCCGTCAAATTTGTACTGGAGCCATGGTATTTTTCAAGTCCCGGCACATCCCACGTATTGGCGCCGCCCCGCCATTCAGCACTGAAATTTCTCTCGCCATGGTATCCACCAGGACCACCGGCAGCATGTCCGGCAATATTGACATCGAAACCAATATTCTTGGGATCAGCCGCAGGCGTACCAATGGCGCCAAAATGGGCCTTACCCACATGGATTGTCCGGTACCCATTCGTTTGCAAAATGGATGGCAAGGATGTGGCGTGAACAGCATTCTGAATTGATGGTTCTGGCGTCATACCATTTACATTCCACTTCGGAAATACCAAATCAGGATGGTTGGCTTCCATGGGTTGAATCTTGTCTTTATGAAGTGTCCAGTTGGTGACGCGATGTCGGGCCGCATTCATGCCCGTCATAAGACTGACCCGAGTTGGGGAGCAGACACTGGTGGCGTAGGCTTGGGTGAATTTCATGCCTTCTTTTGCCAACCGTTCCATATTGGGTGTACGGTAAATCCAGTTGAAATGAGTTGTGTCGGACCAAAAAGGAACGGACGTATCCTGCCACCCTAAATCATCAACTAGAAAGAGGATGATGTTTGGCTGTTGATAATCTTTTCTGCAGGAAAGAAGAAAAAAGCAGGCGGTTAGAATAAATATTTTTTTCAATTTTAATCCGTCAGTATAACCAAGTGAGATTTGGGTCCCTGGGCACCCATAACCAATACCTGTTCTATATCCGCTGTTTTAGATGGTCCGGATATAAATGTACCGTATGATACTTGTGTTAAAACAATTTTGTCGTAGGCAGCATGCATATTCGCCACAATGGATTGACGATCCAACAGGATAACCAAATGCTCCGCTATAAATGGAATAATGCGATGCCCCATATTGGTTTCTTCAATCCAAACTGCACCGTTTTCCGCCACGCCAAAGCACCCCTGAATAATGGCCAGGCTAATATTGTTAAGATCATGCGGTTTTTTAATTTGATCAGGCCAAATTCCGTGGGAGGCCACCCCCTCCACACAGGAAAAGACCGATTTAACCTCTGGATACTCCCTTTGAATAATCTGGGGTAAATCTCTTCCATTTTGCAGAAGGCAATTACCGCCAACATTGGAAACCCAATGGGAAAATTTCTCCACCAAATTTTCATCTTTAGTCGTGGGAATATTGACTACGATAGAGGAACCCTTAGCATTGGGTTTATTTTCCCCTATCCCTTTCAAGACCAAATCTCTGTCAGTCATGGTCTTCTTTCCCCTTGTTCATATACCAATCATGGAAACTTTCCTTTGGAAAGTCCGGGAGCTTCCGTCCACTTGTCCATGGCCGCATCATTGCGTTTGAAATTTGCGTAGGAAGAAACCGCCCACCGAAACGAACTACTTTTCCCAGCACTCTATATAATAAGGGGTTTTTAAGGGCTGATTTTCCGATTTTAACCGAAAGACGCTTTTTATAGGGATTCATCCCTTGATCTGTAATGACTTGGCGCCATTTGTATAGCTGTTTATCAATGTCAATTTTCACAGGACATACGGCGCTGCAGGAGCCACATAAGGTTGATACAAATGGAAGACTGGCGTGTTTTTCAGGATCCATATTGGGGGATAGAATTGAACCTATTGGACCCGGCACGGAATACCCATAGCTATGGCCGCCACTGCGACGGTACACCGGGCAGGTATTCATACAGGCCCCACAGCGGATGCAATGGAGTGAACTGCGAAAATCTTCTTTCCCAAGCTGACGAGAACGGCCATTATCCACAATAACCACATGGAGCTGTGCACCGGTCCTCGGTTTATGGAAATGGGATGTATAAGTCGTGATGGGCTGACCAGTGGCACTCCGGGCCAACAACCGCAGAAAAACCCCCAGGTGTTCTGCTTTGGGAATAATTTTTTCAATACCCATACTTGCGATATGAAGAGGGGTCAGGTTTACACCCATATCTGCATTCCCTTCATTGGTCACAACCACAAAACCACCCGTTTCTGCAATAGCAAAATTCACACCCGTGATGGCTGCATCTGCTTTCAAAAACTTTGCTCTTAAATGATGACGGGCCGCTTCCGTTAAATATTTTGGATCATCCGCACCTTCATCTGTTCCCAGGTGCTGATGAAACAGATCACCGATTTCTTCCTTCTTTTTATGGATGGCCGGCATGACGATATGGCTTGGATCTTCCTTCGCTAATTGGATTACCCTTTCACCCAGGTCCGTATCCACAACATCGATCCCCTGGGATTCCAAATAAGGGTTTAATCCGCATTCTTCTGTCAGCATGGATTTACTTTTAACGACCTGTCTTACCTTATTTTTGGTCAGGATTTGATGAACGATTCGATTGTGGCTTTTCGCATCTTTGGCCCAATGGACTTTTATACCATTTTCTTCAGCCCGTTTTTCAAATTCAATCAGGTATTCGTCAAGCTTTGAAATTGTTTCACTTTTGATGGCAGAAGCAGATTCCCGTAATTGTTCCCATTCGGGGATTTTTTGAGCGGCCTTATCCCTTTTTTCACGGACATACCAGACTGCTTTATCATGCCAATCCACGCGGTTCGAATCATGGATAAATTTTTCGGCGGAAACTGAATGCTGCATCAGGCTGAAACAGATCGGTTTAAAATTTCCGCCACATGAATGACCTGCATTTTGCTTTTCGCTTTTGCCATTACGCCATCCAGGTGCATTAGGCACGACATATCTGTGCTGGTAACATATTCTACATCATTTTTCTCAAAGTCTGCAAAACGATCCTGTCCCATTTTGATCGAAACAGCGGATTCATCAATGGAAAACGTACCGCCAAAACCACAACATTCATCCATGCGGTCCGGGTTGATGAGTGAAATATCCTTTATCGTTTCAAGTAAGGCACGGATATTCGAATAGGGTTCCGCCATGATCTCGGAAGGCGTACCACCGTTTAATCCCCTTAATCCATGACAGCTTTGGTGAATACCGACTTTGTAGGGGAAAGATGCATCAACCGCTTTAATATTTAACACATTTATAAGGAAATCACATAACTCATAAGTATTTGCACGGGTATGTTTCACTATCTCCGTTTGGTCTATAAAACTATAATGGGATTTTACAAAATGAACGCAGCTTCCTGAGGGAGAGACTAGGGCATCATAAGCGGAGAATAAGTCAATAAACCGTTTGGCCACATCATTCAATTCACACTCGTAGCCCGTATTCCCCAAGGGTTGCCCGCAACAGGTTTGGCCCAAGGGATAATCCACTTCAACACCTGCTTTTTCTAATAATTCCAGAGTCGATATGGCAACTTTTGGATATAGTTGATCAATATAGCAGGGAACGAAAAGGGCAACCCTTCTCATTCTATTCTCCTAAAACTGAAAGTGATCGATCCAAATGAGTGTAACCTCCATCTATTGTGAACCATTGACCGGTGATATGGGATGCACGTTCAGACAGGAGGAAAAGGACCATATCTGCAATTTCCTCAGTTGTGGTCATTCGGTTCCCCAGGGGGATGTTCTTTTCGATACTTCTGCGCTTTTCGTCCGGGTCATCGAATGTATCCAGCCATTTTTGATAAAGAGGAGTCATGACTTCCGCCGGAATGATGGTATTGACGCGAATATTGTATTTCAGTAGTTCCACCGCCCATTCCCGTGTTAATGCCAATTGGGCGCCTTTCGCGGCCGCATAGCCGGATGTATTGCCCTGCCCGGTAAGGGCTGTCTTGGAACTGATATTGACAATATTGCCTTCCGAATTCTTGAGTGCCGGCAAACAAAAATGGGCTATATAATAATAATGGAACAGGTTCATCTTAACCGACCCGCGGAATGCTTCAGGGTTTCCCTTTTCCAATCCCACCCCATCATTTAATCCGGCGTTGTTCACTAAAGCATCAATTCGGCCATAGTGGTTCAGCACCGCTGAAACAGCTTCTGCACAATTTTTTTCGGAATCCAGTTCATAACACAAGTGCATGACATCATGTCCGTTTTCAGCCAATTCTTTTTGTAAAGAATCTCCTGCCTCTTTCGACCGGCCCAGGATAACAGGAATGCCCCCTTCGTCAGCAACACCACGTGTGATTGCTTCACCAATGCCCTTGGCGCCCCCGGTAATGATGACCACCTTATCTTTTAAATTGAGGTCCATGGATAATCTCTTTAATTCAATTGGTAAAATTTGGCCGCATTCAAACCCAACACTTTTTCCTGTTCTTCGTTCGAAAAAGATGAAATATAATCGGTAACAATTCGAATCACCTTGTCATAATTACCACCTAAAAGACAAACGGGCCAATCGGATCCGATCATGATTCGATCCATACCAAACCGGGAAATAACAACATCCAAATAAGGCGTGAAATCTTCTGGTTTCCATTCATCCCAGGAGGCTTCCGTGACCAACCCAGACACTTTACAATATACATTTTCACATTCGGCCAATCGGGTCATACCAACTTCCCAATTTTTGATATCTCCGTCCTTGATATTGGGTTTGGAAATGTGATCAATCACAAACCTTTGATTCGGAAATTTTTTAGCCAGTTCATAGGCGGGACCTAAATGTTTCTGAAATATTAAAATATCATAAGCCAAATCAAATTCTGACATCTTACTGATTCCAAATTGAAATGCCTTTTGGAGCATAAAATCATCATCCGGTTCTGTTTGAACGATATGGCGGACCCCGCAAAATTTATTGAATTGTGAAAAATGGTGTAACCTGTCCCCAACATTCGGATCACAGAGGTTTACCCATCCAACCACACCTTTGATAAAACTGATCTGGGCGGCACACTGCAACAGGAATTCAGTTTCCCCTTCCGTTTGCCGCGCCTGAACGGCTACACAACCGTCAAAGCCCTTGCCCTCCAGCAAAGGGCCCAAGTGATGGGGAAGATAATCCTGTTTCAAGACACCCATGTTTTCATCAATCCACTCATATTCAACAGGGTCATAATGCCAGAAATGCTGGTGGGCATCAATTCTCAATTTCAGCTCGCTTCCTCAAATGACTTAACCAGTTGGCAGGATTTCCCCAGACCACTAATGCCCAATTCAACCCTGTCACCCGATTGAAGATACTTTGGTGGATCCATACCCAGTCCGACGCCCCTGGGTGTCCCAGTTGAAATAATGTCCCCTGGAAATAGACTCATAAATTGACTCACATAACTCACTAACTGTGGAATATTAAAAATAAAGTCGGAAGTATTCCCTTCTTGCATCATTTCGCCATTCACCTTTAGCCACAAATCAAGATTGTGAGGATCATCAATTTCATCCTTTGTGGCCAAAAAGGGTCCAATGGGTGCGAATGTATCCGAACTTTTCCCTTTAACCCACTGGCCGCTCCTCTCCAACTGAAATGCCCGTTCACTGTAATCGTTATGGAGGAGGTAGCCGGCAACATGATCCATTGCTTCTTCCTCAGTTACATAATTGGCTTTTTTCCCGATGACGACACCCAACTCCACCTCCCAATCGACTTTTGAACCATTTTTCGGGATGATAAGGTCATCATTCGGCCCAACGATAGCGGAAGTGGATTTAAAAAAGATCACCGGCTCTTCCGGAATTTCCATGCCGCTTTCGGCCGCGTGTTTCGCATAGTTGAGCCCGATGCACACAATTTTGGATGGCCTTTTAATCGGAGGCCCCAGCCTCGTACCAGGAGCAACTTCTGGCAAAGAGGATATGTTATCGTTAATCCAGGATTTTAATGCGCCTAACCCATCTTTTCCGAAGAATGCTTCATCATAGTCCTGCCCAAAACCACTTACATCAACCATTCTGCCATCGGGAAGAATTACACCGGGTTTTTCAGCCCCTGTTTCACCTAATCGAATTAATTTCATTTCACGTATTTAATGTTTTAAAACCGCCGTCTATTGGATAATCCACCCCGGTAATAAATGCTGCTTCATCTGAACACAGAAAGAGTGCCAAATCAGCGATTTCTTCCGGTTTTCCCATCCTGCCAATGGGCTGTGTTTTGGATAATTTTTCAAACATTTCCTTTTCCTGACCGGGATAGTTTTCAGCAATGAATCCATCCACGAAGGGAGTATGTACCCTGGCCGGGGAAATGCTGTTACAGCGGATATTATCCGATAAATAATCTTTGGCCACTGAAAGTGTCATACTCACCACAGCGCCTTTACTCATTGAATATGCGAAGCGGTCCGGAAGGCCAACTGTGGCTGCGATGGATGCCAAATTCAAAATGACACCGCCCCCGTTCGATTTCATAATCGGTATACATGCATGGAGGCAATGATAAACACCTTTCACATTCACACTATAGATTTTGTCCAGGTCATTTCCCGATGTTGCCTCCACATTGCCCACATGGGCAATGCCTGCATTGTTCACCAAAATATCAATGGGTTGATCCGCTCCAATTGATTCAAATACAGCATTCACATTTGACTGATCACTTACGTCACAAGAATGAACGGTAACTTTATCTTTCCCAAATTCTTCAAATGCTAACTGGCTGTCATCTAAATCCAAAATATGGACGGAAGCACCCTGTTGGATGAATTTTTTGGCGATACTATTTCCAATTCCACTGGATCCGCCAGTAATGACTGCCTGTTTTCCGGATAAACTAAATTGACTCAAGTCATTCCTCCTTTTCCTTGATCAAGCCAGAAATGTAACACCACTGGGCCCTTCCCTGTCGCGCCAAACCGGTCCATCGGGAAAAATATATTTTGAAATGAAATCCTGTTCCATTTCCAATCCCCAACCAGGATTCGATGGCATAACATAAGCGCCATTTTTCACTTCTATCGGAGTTTCAAAAACACCCTCTTGCAGGAAATCAATATATTCAACCATCTGGGTTTTGGAATGGCCAGCCACTGATATCTGATCCCAAGCAGCTAAATGACGTATCATATTGCAAAGACCGATCCCCCCACCATGGGGACAAACGGGTACTTCATATTTCGCCGCCAAAAGAATAATACCCATAACATCATTAATGCATCCCATTCGAGAGGCATCAATTTGTGCAAACTGTATTGCGCCGCTGCTGAGCATTTGTTTAAAAATTACAGGGGACTGAATTTGCTCACCGGCAGCAACTTTTAACCCCAATGGATTGAGGGCCTCAGAAATTTTTTGGAATCCCAAAAAATCGTCCCGGGCAGTGGGTTCTTCGATCCATGTGATATTAAAATCTGCCAACGCTTTCATGTAATTGATTGCTTCATCCACACCCCAAAACTGGTTAGCATCCAACATTAATTTTGAATTCGTCCCTATAGCATTTCGTATGAATTGAATTCTGGATTTATCAAATTCTAAATCCTGTCCCACTTTTAACTTGAAGGCATCGAATCCATTGGATTGTAATTCATTGATCTTTTCAAGAATTTGTTCATTCGAAAGTCCCAACCAGCCGGCAGTGCAGTAGGCTTTTAATCCTTTTTTCCGGAGTTTTGCTTCTAATTCAGTTTTTTGGCGCTCCCCTTTTGATAAAATGTCCAGTGCTTCCTGTTGGGTTAGACTGTCTTCTAAATGTCGCCAATCAATGCAATCAATCACCGTTTCAGGCTCAAGATCAACCAGCAATTTCCACATAGGTTTTTCAACTTCTTTTGCCCATAGATCCCACATGGCATTGATAAGACCCCCCATAGCCATTCGAAAAACACCATCTCCCAACCATCTTAACTGATGATGGTTTAATATGGTTTGATAAAGCTCCCCCGGATTCTTTATAAAGTCATCAATGGTATAATTTTGAACCAATGGAATCAGTTCATTAATTCCATAGGCCAACCAATCATTCCCAGCCCCACAGGTAAATACGACGGACAAACCCTTTTTCCCGGAACTTGATTCTATTGTGGTCAAGACACAGGAATAATCAGGTTTTTTATGGAAGGGGTCGGAACCCAACAACTCATCAGAGGTCGGAACCCGAATGTCCTTTACGGTTACATTCTTCACGTGGCTCATAATTAAACCGGTGTCACCCCTTTTTTCAAAATAATATTCCCATACTTCGCAAGTTCACCAGTCATCAAAATTGCATAGGCATTTTTCGCCCGTTCGTAAAAGGAAAATCGTTCAATCCGTGTAATGGGTGGTGCATCAGGGGCAAATTCATTTATGGGAACCATATATTCTTTTTCCACATTTAGATCAAGGGTGTCTCCCGGGACGGGTCCCATCATGACAATGGCATCATCCATATATGAATCAATTTCGAATAAAGGTAGAATCCCAAACAACAAGTCCTTTATCCTCACACCATCGGCACGAATCACATTATCATTCAATGATTCATTTGGAAAATGGGCGTCAGCCAAAACAATTTCATCCCCGTGGCCCATAACGTGGAGGGTGTAAAGCAGGGCCGGTGAAACGACGGGTGAAATTCCTTTTAACATGGTTTCCCCTTCTTAATGATTCAAGCGAATTCGCATTGAGTTCCACCCATAAAGACCGATAATAATGAAGCACAAAAATGGTAATCCGAAACTGGCTCTGGTGCTTGAAAGGACAAAATCACCAATGGTTAGTGATGACATATCCATGATGGCCCCTTGTAATGGCGGCATGAGAGATCCGCCCCCAATCGCCATGATTAATCCTGCTGATCCCAATTTTGCATCCTCGCCCAACCCTTTCAAGGCGATCCCGTAAATGGTAGGAAACATGAGGGACATACAAGCGGAAATCGCAATCAGAGAATATAACCCCGCCATCCCTGAAATAAATATAGCACCCAGGGTAAATAGACCTCCCCCAAAGGAGAGTATCATAAGCAATTGGCCTGAGTTAAAGAATTTCAAAAGATAGGTACATACGAAACGGTTGCTGACAAAAATGATCATAGCGATCATGTTATAGGATTGGGCTTCCGCCTCGGTTAAGCCCAATTCATTCACGCCGTAATGGATGATAAAGGTCCAACACATAATCTGGGCGCCTACATAAAAGGCCTGGGCACCCACCCCTTCAAGGTATCGTTTATTGGTAAACAATCGTTTCAGAGTCGGTTTTAAATCCAGTTTACTTCCATTCCCGGTGGATGAACCGGGGAGCTTGGAAATAAAAAATATGGCCAACACCACCAGCACCACCATGCCCAACATCAAGTAGGGACCGATAATAACATCCAAGTCATTCTGTTGAATTTGGGTAAAAGTTCCGGGATCGCTCAGAGAAATATCCCGCCGCACCGCTTCGCTGGCCGGGTTCAATTTGGCCAGAATAAACTCCCGGGCTACAAACATGCCCATCAGCGATCCCAATGGATTGAAAGCTTGGGCAAAGTTTAACCGTTGGGTGGCCGTTGCTTCTTCCCCCAAAGAGAGGATATAGGGATTGGCGCTGGTTTCTAAAAAGGAAAGGCCGCAAGTCATGACGAAATAGGAAAATAGAAATGCTTCAAAAGCCATCATTTTCCCCGATGGAATAAACAGGATACATCCAATGGAATAGAGGGCCAAGCCCATAAGAATGGCCTGTTTATAATTAAACCGTTTGATGAAAATGGCCGCAGGGATGGCCATAAAACAATAGCCGCCGTAAAAGGCAAACTGCACCAGGGCGCTTTCAAAATTACTGATTAACAGAATATTTTTAAATGCCGCCACCATGGGATTGGTAATGTCGTTGGCGAAGCCCCACAAGGGGAACAATAAACCCACCAGAATGAAGGGAATTAAAAATTGGCTTGAGATCACTTTGGGTTTTTGTGCTGAGTATGCTTTCATTTCGTTTTTACTTAATTACAATTTCATCCAAAAATATCCAGGATTTACCCCCGGCCCCGGGATGCCAGTCAGGACAGGTCCCCCGATTCTTTGCATGGACCCGAACAAATCGGGCTTTACGACCATTCATTTCTGTTTTGAAATCTTTTAAAATCGCTTCAGTCGTTTTGGGCGAAACATCATTTTTCGCAATATGGATTGTTTCAAAGAATTGCCCGTCCATTGAAAGGGCAAACTCCACAGCCACGGGCATGAAAATCCAGGAATTATTATTCTGCAGAAATCGTGCTTCAATAGCATTTAATTCCTTTTCATTGCCCAAATCAATCACGGCATTAAGGTCAGAATATTCATACCCCTGCCAAGAACCGTCTCTAAAATTGTTTGATCCACGGATGCCATCTACCATTCCATAATCACCTCCGCCCGAGTATTTCGAAGCATATCTATCTTTTACGGAAATGGGATGACCCACAGCCAAATGATGATCAATTTTCTGGGTTGCAGTGGTTCCATATTGCCCACCATTTCGAAATGCGGCCGCCTTAATGGTCGTTGTTTTATTGACCATTAAACCTTTCTTATACTTTTTAGAACGAAGGCTTGGCTTGCTTCCATCGGTTGTATAACGGATACTCAACCCACGTTCTCCTGCTTCAATTTTGACAGAAATCTGTTTGGTTTCAGCATCGAAAGACGGGCGGATAAAAATGGGGCGAGAAACGGGTCCATAGGTTACGCCTAAGTGGTCCAATCGTTCAAAATGGATTTCGACACGATCATAGAATTCTTTATAATCCCTCCCTATAGGGTCGGACCATAACACCTCTGTCATGGCCAGGATACGTGGAAACATTTTACTGTCAACCAATTCCTGGGGTGCCCGCTCCGTCCACATATTGCATTCACCACCCAATACATGTTTGGATTCTTCTGCTGTCAATTCTTTCGGGACCGGATCAAATGTATACACCTGGCGCAAATCTGTGGTAGACACATCATAATCAAAATAGGCATGGGATGTGGGAGACATAATGACATCGTGTCCTTGTTTTGCGGCTGCAATGCCCCCGTCCATTCCCCGCCAGGATTGGACCGTGGCGCCCGGTGCTAAACCGCCTTCCAGAATTTCATCCCATCCGATGATCTGCCGTCCTTTGGAATTCAAAAATTTTTCAACCCGTTTGATGAAATAACTCTGCAGTTCATGCTCATCGGTCAGGCCTTCATTCTTAACCCGGAGCTGACATTTTTCACATTCTTTCCAGCGGTCTTTGGGGCATTCATCGCCCCCAATATGAATATACTTCCCGGGAAAAAGGTCAATGACCTCTGTGAGGATATCTTCTAAAAATGAAAAGGTGTCGTCATTCCCGGCACAATAGACATCCTTATGAACGCCCCAAATGGATGCAACTTCAAAGGGACCACCTATACAGGAATATTCGGGATAGGATGCCAAAGCGGCGCCAGAGTGTCCGGGTAGTTCAATTTCAGGGATCACGTTTATGTGTCGGGATTGGGCATAGGCAATAATTTCTTTTATGTCTTCCTGAGTATAAAATCCACCATAAGTGGACCCATCAGGCTGGGTACGCCAAGCGCCAATTTCAGTCAATTTTGGATATTTTTTTATTTCAATCCGCCATCCCTGATCTTCGGTTAAATGCCAATGGAGTGTGTTCATTTTGTGATAGGCCAATAAATCAATGTAGCGCTTGATAAAATCTTTTTCCATGAAATGGCGGCCGCAATCCAAAAGCATTCCCCGCCATGGGAATCGGGGTTTATCCACAATCTCAAGAGAAGGAATACGCCACTTTTTATTATCCGAAGTTGGGTTTTCTATTTCCGCCGGGAGCAATTGGCGAATGGTTTGAATCCCCCTGAAAAGCCCTGTTGACTGATTGGCCTTTAAGACGATTGCGGATTTTGTTACATTCAGAATATAGCCTTCACGTCCCAAAGTGTCGGGATATGAAACGATTGCCAAACGAATCGCATTTTTATTTTCACCTTTACACTGATTGTCTATGGGAAAATCAAATCCGGTTGCCGGTGAAAGATAATCCGCCAGTAAGTTTCCCAATTCCTCAACTTCTTGTTGGTTTGGGACAATGATCTTTGTTTTTGCATTTAACTTGAAGTATCCTGATTTCACCTTTAAATGGTGGGGTTTGGGAATGATTGAAATATTTTTTCCTTCGAATCCCCCGAACCCGAAAGAATTCATGACAAGCAAACTGAAGATTAATTTTTTAAACATTTTCTTTCTATTATTTGATTACAATTTCATCTACAAATAGCCATGCCTTACCTCCGGCGCTGGGGTGCCATTCCGGGCAGATGGACACATTTTGGGCAGTCACTTTTACAAACCGCCCTGACCTGGATTCATGAGCCGAAATTTCTTTTATCTCGTGGGCCAGAGAGATTTCAGTATCAATGGTGACAGTTTTGATCACTTCGTAGGATTGGCCATCTGTTGAAAAAGCTATTTCCACTTCTTTCGGGAAAAAAATCCATGAACTTTGGTTCTGGATGAAACTGACACCAATTTCATTAATTGAAGTAAGTTCGCCAAGATCCACTACCGCTTCAAAATCTACGGACTGATACCCTTGCCAGAGTTCATCCCGAAAGTTGATTGAACCCCGTTGACCATCAACCAAAGCGCCATCCCCACCAGCCCTGTACCGGGAACTGTATGCATTTTTGATGGTAACCTTTTTACCCATCCCCTTATGATTTACATTTCTTTCTTTTTTGGGCCTTTCAGGATCCAACCGCCCCGGAGGTCGAACGCCATTCCCTTTGGTTTGAGTCAACCTGTCCCCTAATTCTTCCCGTGTTTTTTGGCCGAGCGATTTTAATCGTTCCACAATTTCTGGATGTTTGTAAGCCACATCGTTGGATTCACCGATATCATTTTCAAGGTCATACAATTCAGTGCCTGCCTTACCACGAGCATAGGGCCCCGGAAATCCGTCATTCCCGGGTTCAACCCCAAGGTAGGAGCGATATTCATGGGGAAAGGTCAATTTCCAATTTCCCTGGCGCACGGCCACCAGTTCACCGGCATAATAATAATTGTACTCATTTCTGGGTGTTTGATCTGATTCTCCGAACAAGTGAGATTTAAAACTTATTCCATCAATTATTTTCTCCGGAAGGTCGCCCCCGGTTATATCTGCAATTGTGGGCAGGATATCTATGGTCGCCGCCAACTGATTGGATACAGCGCCTTCCGGTATTTTACCGGGCCATCTCATGATGGCGGGTACACGAGCGCCTCCCTCCCACATAGCACCTTTACCTTCTCTTAAGGGCAGAGCCGATCCGGCGTGGTTGCCATAATTCATCCATGGTCCGTTATCACTGGTGAAAATGACCAAGGTAGTTTCATCAAGTCCATTGGCCTTGAGTGTCTTTAAAATCTCGCCCACGGACCAGTCAATTTCCATCATCACATCGCCGTACATGCCCTGTTCGCTTTTGCCTTTAAATTTTTCCGAAACGCCCAATGGGACGTGGGGCATGGAATGGGGCACATAGAGAAAAAATGGATTATCCCTATTCTTTTCAATGAACGCAACCGCCCTTTCGGTGTAGCGTGTTGTGAGGGTCCCCTGATCGTCTAGGGTGCGGATCTCATCCACTTTTTTATTATCTTCGATGAGAGGCAATATCGGGTAAAAGCTTTTGGTATGTTTTTCATTGATCAGGGAAGTCCCATCATAATGAACCGGCCACATATCGTTGGAATAGGGCAACCCCAAAAATTCATCAAATCCCTGATTAAGCGGTAAAAAGGGTTCATGGTGTCCTAAGTGCCATTTCCCAAAGATTCCCGTGGCATAGCCTTCTTTTTTCAGGATATCAGCGATGGTTTCTTCATCAGGATTGAGGCCCATACGGGCCGTATGGTTGTAAGCCCCCTGGACAGAAACACGCTCTGAGTAACAGCCGGTGAGTAAAGCAGCCCGGGAAGCGCTGCACACCGCTTGGGATACATGAAAATCGGTGAATCGCATACCCTCAGCGGCCATCCGATCCAAATTGGGCGTTTCGTATCCTTTCGCCCCATAGACGCCCACATCCGCATATCCTTGATCGTCGGTAAAAATGAGTACAATATTTGGCGGCGTCTCCTTTGTACAGGACGAGAGGATGAGTAGACCAATTGTCAATAAAAGAAGAATGGGTTTTCTGTTCATTTAATTATCCCTTATTTTACTTATGAAGGTATGGTATCCCTCCGGGAGGAAAGGTGTTTCACCTTCATTCTTTTGGGGAGCACCCGGCGTACTTCTGCCCTTCTCAATATAATCTGTCATCAATGCGGTAAGTTGCACAACTTTCTCCGGATATTTGCTCGCTAAATTTTTCGATTCGCCCGGATCCTTCTCTAAGTCATAAAGTTGGATCGGCGGAATATCCAGCGTTTTTGCCACTTTAGGTGTGGGAAAACTCCATCCGCCGGAACCAGGACAAAAGTTCATTTTCCATTTCCCTTGTCTAATGGAAAAATTTCCATGCTCAGAGTGGTGTACAGTGGCCTTACGAACGGGTTTTGTCAATTTTTCACTCAAAAGGTCGGGCAATAGGTTGTAACTGTCTTCCCCTGCATTGTCGGGGAGATCATAATCTATGATTGCCGCACAGGTGGCCATAAAATCCGTGAGACAAATTGTTTTACCTGATTTTACCGAGCCATCAATTTTATTGGGCCAACGGGCGATAAAGGGAATCCGATGTCCACCCTCATAAATATCGGCCTTGTGGCCGCGGAAGATATAACTAGGTTTATGGCCGAATCCTGCCAGTTGATCAAAATTGGCCATGGGTGAACAGCCATTATCGCTGGTAAAAATGATCAGCGTATTATCCGTAATGCCATTCTCCTCGAGAGCCGTCACGATCTGTCCTACTACATCATCCACCATGAGGACAAAATCACCGTAAGCATTCGTACCGCTTTTCCCCTGAAACTTCGCCGCAGGTAAGATCGGTGTATGGGGAGCCGGCAAGGGAAAATAAAGGAAAAAAGGATTGTTACTTTCAGCTTGTTCATGGATATAAGACACAGCTTTTTGTGTGAAATGAGGCAGTACATCTTCAAAAGCAAAATCATTTCCAATGGGGCCGCGGCGCCAAAAACCCATACCGCCATTTTTTTCTATCGTGTCAATCTCAGTGGCCGTTGTTTGATCGTTTTTAATATAAATATAAGGGGGAATATCTAGGGATGCGGCGATACCATAAAAATAGTCAAAGCCCAATTCATTTGGTCCATTTTGAATGGGCTCCAATAAATTCACTACATCACCATTCTTTGACCAATCCAACCCTAAATGCCATTTCCCAATGGCGGCTGTATGATAGCCATTATCTTTTAACAAATCAGCCACTGTCATTCTATCCCGATCAATCACAGGTGTATCATAACTCCAGGTGACCCCCTTTTTGAGTTGCGATCTCCAGGAGTAACGACCAGTTAAAATGCCGTAGCGCGTTGGGGTACAGACAGAGGAACCACTGTGGGCATCGGTAAAGGAAATTCCTTCTGAAGCCAGGTGATCAATATATTTCGTACGAATTTTCGACGAGGCGTTAAGCGCACTCACATCTCCATACCCCATATCATCAGCCAAAATGAAAATGATATTGGGCAATTCATTTCCTGAACCACTACATGATAAAATAATCCCAGACAGTAGAGTAAATGAAAGGTGGATAATTTTATTTTGCAATGGTCTATCCAAATTAATTATTCAGCAGGATCAGACATGGATGGGGGGACACTTTCAAAAGTATTCCATAATTTGAAGTTGGGTTCAGGTCCCATGACAAATCTTAATTCACCGCCTGCTTTAATATCTTCATGGCGGATAAAAGAATATTTGAGCGCCTTTCCGTTTAAGGTGGCGGATTGAATATAAATGTTGGTATCATTATTGTTTTCAGCAACAATTCGGAATTGCTTCCCTTCCCCAACATTCACAGTTAAATCTTTAAATAGAGGGCTGCCGATCACGTAGATACCGTTGGCAGGATTTACCGGATAAAAGCCCATGGTGCTCATTACATACCAGGCGGACATTTGACCGCAGTCCTCGTTACCGCTAAGGCCATCCGGTTCGGCCCGGTATTGTTCGGCCAAAATCTTTCGGACCATCCGTTGTGTTTTCCAAGGTTCGCCGGCATAATTGTATAAGTAGGTTATATGATGACTGGGCTCATTCCCATGGGCATATTGCCCGATGAGGCCCGAAACATCGGGGGACACATTTTCACCACGCAGTTCAGAATCCACCGTAAAAAGTGTATCCAACTTGGCGACGAATGCATCTTTTGAACCGAACAGATTTATCAAACCCTGGGGATCATGAGGGGCAAACCAGATATACTGCCAGGCGTTTCCCTCAGTATAATCAGAATCAAAATGGTCTACGTGGAAGGGGTCAAAGGGGAAACGCCAGGAACCATCCTTGTTTTTCCCACGCATGAATCCCGAATTAGCATCAAATAAATGGGTAAATGATTGTGCCCGTTTTGAGAAATATTCGTATTCCTTTTGTTTGCCCAGCTTTAGGGCCACTTGGGCGATACACCAATCATCGTAAGCGTATTCCAAGGTGTTCGTCACAGATTGATTTCCATTCTTGCGGCCGAGGTTGGTAGGAATAAAGCCATGTTGTTTATAAGCATCCACATCACGGATATCTTGCATGCCGCTGGCCTTCATCGCTTCAAAGGCCTGTTCATAATCAAATCCGGAAATCCCTTTGGCAATTGCATCGGCAATGACAGGGATGGCATGATAGCCCGTCATGGTGTTGGTCTCATTCCCTGCTAATTCCCAGACAGGAAGGAGGCCGTATTTATCATAATGGGCCAGCATGGAGTTGATAAAATCGGGGATCATATCCTCATGGGTGATGGTCACCAATGGATGGTAGGCCCGGAATGTATCCCACAAAGAAAATATCGTATACTGGGTTCGGTCGCTTACAGTATGAATGTTACCGTCGGGCCCTTTATACTGCCCATTGAGGTCAGAGAAAATGGTTGGGGCCAGATTCACATGATAGAAAGCGGTATAAAAAATATTCTTCAATGTTTCATTATTTGAAACCACTTCAACTTTATTCAATTGCTTCTGCCATTTTTCAGAAGCTTTGGTTCTTACTTTTTCAAAATCCCAACCGGGATTTTCAATTTTAATACTTTTCAGGGCCCCTTCAATACTGGCCGATGATATCCCAACTTTTACCATCAATTTGTTATCACTGGGCAGAATGAAATTGAACTTGGCCTTTGACCGTTTAAGCGGCTTAGGATTACCCTTTCCATCAGCAATTTCAATTTCATCTTTCAGGATGGATTCATTCTCAAAAGGTTGAGAGAAACGAATTGCAAAATAGACCCGCTGATCATTGGCCCACCCCTTGGAAAAACGGTATCCTGTGAGGAGAGTATTATTCTCGATATTGAGTTGGGTATCCATGGTATGGTCCCAATTTTGGGCATAGCCCAAATCCAAGATAACTTGGGCATTTCCATTCTCACCATAAGTATAGCGGTGAAACCCTGTTCTTTCGGTAGTGGTCAGTTCCACCTGAATTTCACCACTATCGAGGAGTACGGAATAATACCCCGGTTCGGCCGATTCGTTATCGTGAGAAAAGGTTGAACTGTAATTCAATTCCTTATAATCACCAACGATTTGATTGAGGTTCGCATCGCCTACATGGGGCATCATGGAAATATCATAAAGATCGCCGATCCCGGTACCGCTGAGGTGGGTGTGGCTAAAACTGACAATTACACTGTCCGATGTATGGTAGCCGGAGCACCAGTCCCACCCCTGGGTGCCGTTATCGGGACTGAGTTGGACCATTCCGAAGGGTACGGTGGCACCGGGGTAGGTGTGGCCATGCCCGCCGGTTCCGATGAAAGGATCTACAAATTCATTATTGGATAAATTCGAATTTGAACATCCAATAAAAATGAAAAGCGTCGGAACGAAAAAGCGTATTTTTCTCATATTTCGAATAATGGTCTAAAGTGAATTTGCTTTTAAGAATGCAATTACTTCATCAATCTGACAGAAAGCCAAAGCGGTGACGGTATCGGCCGCACCGTAATAAATGGCCACTTTTCCGTCTTCATCATGCAATGAGGCTACCGGAAATACAACATTAGGCACATCCCCCATTAATTCATAGTCCACCGCCGGGCCTAATAAATATGGTTTAGACCGATATAACACCTTATCAGGACCTTCGAGATCAAGTAATGCTGCACCCATGGCATAGCGAAACCCATTGCAGGATTCCAAAACACCATGGTAGAACATGAGCCAGCCTTCATCCGTTTTGATGGGTACTGTGCCGGCGCCAATCTTGGCTGTTTGCCACCCGGAATCGTTCCAAGGCGCAACTTTCATCACCAGCCGATGCTCACCCCAGTATTTCATATCGGGACTGGCGCTGAGAAAAATATCCCCATAATTATTGTGCCCCGGACCGCTGGGACGGCTGAGCATTACAAATTTCCCGTCTATTTTTTCCGGAAACAAAACACCGTTCCGGTTGAAGGGCAGAAAAGCATTTTCACATTGGTGAAACGTTTTAAAATCAAATGTATACGCAATCCCGATGGTGGGACCATGGTAGCCGTTACACCAAGTAACCCAATAGCGATCTTCGATGAATACAACACGGGGATCATACTTATATTCGGAATGGATCATTTCCGTATTGCCGGTGACCATTTCAATGGGGTCATGATTGATTTCCCAATCAATCCCATCCTTGCTAAATCCTGCATGAATATTCATCTGAACAGATTTATTGTCGCAGCGAAATACCCCGGCAAATCCATTTTCAAAAGGTACGACTGCACTGTTAAAAATGCTGTTTGAGCTGGGAATATGATAGCGCCCGATAATAGGATTTTGTGTATACCGCCATACAATATCTTGATTCCCATCAGGACGATCTTCCCATGGAATTCTTGCTTTAATCATCGATTTTTCCTCTTCTTAATTGTAATTCTTGTTCAATTTTATTCATTTTATTGCGATCCAATTTGTAAAACAGAATCATGACGATTGATAAGACCCCGGCCCCGGCTGGAATGGTACTCATCAAGGCACGAATCCCTGTAATCACTTTATCAGTTTGCTCAACGTTTGGCTCAAACCCTATGGCTGTGAGTAGCCAGCCAGAGATGGCTGTACCCAGTGCCCAGGCAATCTTTTGGGACATGGTTGACGCGGAGAATACCAATCCGGTGGCACGCCTTTCTGTACGCCATTCACTGTAATCAGCTGTATCCGCATACATGGCCCAAAGGATAACGGAGATGGGTCCCAATGAAAATGAACTCACAATCTTCATCACCATAATAAGCCATAAACTTTCCGGCGTTAAAAAATAATAGGGCAACATGGTCCCGGCCCCGAAGCATAAGGAAAGGATGAAAGTTTTTTTCTTACCCAATCGGTTCACAACCCATTTCACACAAACTACCCCAAGGATGCTGAAGATCATGGCCAGGGAATTAAACAGGGATGTGAGTTCCGCATACCCGTAGGCGCCCTCAATCCCCGGAAAATTGATCTGATGTTCGCCCACATAATATTTAAAGTAGTAGGTTGAAATCACCATGCTGGTAGAAGTAACCAAATAAAGAAAAAGAGTCGCCAGTAAGAGAATGAACCATTCCCTGTTTTGAAGTAAATCCCTTAAATCTCTTTTAATGGAAACGGACTCTTTTTTAATTGGTTGAACCCGTTCGTTGGTTGAAGCAAAAGTGAGAAAAAACAATCCCACGGCCAGAATCCCCACAATGATCATGCTGGTTTGCCATCCCTGAGTCTCATCGCCGGAACCTAAATAAACCGTCATCGGCAGGAGTAAGGCGGAAATAATGAGGCCCCCCACATAAGCGCCGATATACTTGAATTGGGAAACACTCGTACGCTCAAACCTGTTCGGGGATATTACGCCCAGAAGGGATGAATAAGGAATATTGATGGCTGTGTACAGGGTCATGAGAAGAATATAGGTGATATAGGCGTAAATCAATTTTCCGCCATAATCAAAATCCGGAACGGAAAAGGTAAGCACACCTATAAATGCCATAGGGATGGACATCCAAACCAAGTACGGCCGAAAGCGTCCCCATTTGGTTTTAGTCCGGTCCGCCAGCATGCCCATGAGAGGATCGTTAACACCGTCCCAGATACGCGCCACAAGGATCATCGTCCCGGCGGCGGCGGCGGTAATGCCAAAAACATCGGTATAAAAATATAGAAGATACAATGATATAGTTTGCCAGTATAGAACGGAGGCTACGTCGCCTAAGCTGTAGCCAATCTTTTCCTTGATAGGAACATGATTTTTTGATGGTATTGCGTTCAATTTAATTCCAATATTTTCTAAATATATCTTCCATTATGGGATATTGTTCATCCGTATCTCCCAATTTCTTCCGGAGGGCAATCAATTCATTTTTCATGGTTTTTATAATATCTGAATATTGGGGATCGCCATACGCATTACGGACTTCTTTGGGGTCTGTATGAAGATCGTAAAATTCCCAAGCCGGTTTAGTGCTTTCTTTCATGGCCCCTTTCATGCCTAAGGGTTGACCATAAAAAAAGGCCAGTTTATAGCGTTCATTCCGAATGCCAAAATGGCCCGGCCGTTCCGTGCGGTGGAGCCAATAGCGGTAATACATTTTATTGCGCCAATTATCCGGTGTTTGTCCAATCAAATTATTTCGAAAACTACTCCCCTGCCAATCGGATGGTTTCTTTACTCCCGCATAGTCCGCCAAAAGTGCCGGAAAATCAATATTCAAAATAATGTCATCAATTCGAGTACCACCTTTGATCTCATTAGGATATCGAATGACAAATGGCATGCGCAATGATTCTTCATAAATGAGTCGTTTGTCAAAAAAACCATGCTCTCCAAGGAAGTAGCCCTGATCAGCTGTATAAATGACGATCGTATTTTCCGCTAACCCTGAATCTTCCAGATAATCCAAAAGGCGGCCAATATTGTCATCAATAGCGGCACCGCAACGCATAAAATCTTTCACATATTTTTGATAGATCTTTTTCCGCGACTGGAGAGAATCCAACCCTTCCATGGAGAAAGGTAAATCGGGGTAAGAAGTCCAGAAGTTTTCAGGGTCTACCGTTGCCTGCACCATGCGGCCCCCAAGAATTTCCAGCTTTTGACCCTCAAATGTGCGTCCAGTTGTTTCCTTAGAGAAATCATACAATGAAGCCGGCTCTGGAATTTCTACATCGCGGTACAGATCCTTATGCCGTTCCGGAAAATCAAATGGTTCGTGGGTAGCCTTGAAATGGGTCATCATGAGGAAAGGCTTCTTTGCATTCCGCTTTTTCAGCCAATCAATGGTGAGGTCTGTGATCACGTCAGCAGAAAAGCCCTGGTATTGTTTTCCCCCTTTGTATCCTTCCTGCCAATTTTCTTTGGATTTCAAAACAGGGTCGTGGTAGACCCCTTGCCCCGGCAATACATTAAAATGGTCGAACCCTTCCGGTGCTTTCACCAAATGCCACTTACCGATGATTGCTGTTTCATATCCATTTTTTCCAAGGAGGCTGGCAATGTGCTGCTTTCCGTCCTCAAGAGGTTCTCTTAGGGTATATACTTGGTTTTTATGGCTGTACTGTCCGGTAAGAATAGCTGCTCGACTAGGGGAACAGATCGAATTGGTGCAAAATGCATTTTCCAGAACTGCCCCTTCATTGGCCAGACGCTTGATATTATCCACTTTTACATGATCTTTTAAAATACCACCAAAGATACCCCATGCCTGGGAGGTGTGATCATCGGACATGATAAAAAGGATATTGGGCCGGGACGAACTTTGGGATTGGGCGTTTAAGCTTTCAGAATAGACAATCGCCATTACAAATAAACAGACGAGATTGGTCTTGAGCCACAACGACTTATAAAAATTCATACGGATGAAAGGGTCAAAAAATATCGTTAGGTCGACTGTTGGATAACGAGCGATGTTGGAATCTTTACGCATTCAATTTCAGCATTTTTATTCTCCAAATGCACCAATAAGATTCTGGCCGTCTCGTACCCTATCTGTTCTTCATTCTGAGCCATGGCAGTGATGCTTGGATTCAAATAATCGAATATGTCAATGTGATCAAAACTGGCCAAAGCCATATCTTCCGGAATCCGAATTTTCATTTCCTGTAAATATTGAAATATTTTGGTGGTTATACCACTATCACCGGAGTATATCGCCGTGGCCAAATTATTTTTGACGATATCTTCAACATTGGCCCGTGTCGTTTCTTCTAATCGTTCAAGGTCAACACTACGGATAAGATTTTGCCGGACAGGGATTCCATGGGCGTTAAGCGCTTTTTCATAACCTGCTTCACGTTCACTAATAGATGTGAGTTCCTCACCCAATCTTGAAAAATAAGCGATTTTTTTATGTCCTTTACTAATCAAGTACTCAACCATTTCCTGGCTGCCCGTGGTGTTGTCAGAAACCACATAACTGCTTTCAATGTGCGCCATGTAACGATCCATTAGAATAAAAGGAATACCTCTTTTCTTTAAACTGGCAATTTTATCGCTATGGGCACGCCTTGAGGAAATAATGAGACCTGATATTTGCCGGTTGAGCAGTGTCTGGATTAATTGATCTTCTAAACGGGGGTCTCGCTCAGAACTGCACATCATTAAATGGTATCCTTTTTCGAGGACCTTTCTTTCAACGTGACGACAAATGGACGCATAAAAGGGAATGGAAATATCTGTTACAATAATGCCTATGGTTTTAGATGACCCTGTTTTCAAACTCTGGGCAGTTACGTTGGGCTCATATCCTAAATCATCGGCGATTTTTTGGATCCGTTCTATGGTTTTTTTTGCTACGCCAGGCTGTCCCCGTAAGGCACGGGAAACAACCGGATGTGACACTCCGGCAAGTTTGGCGATATCTTTAATTGTGAAGGCCATTATTATTCAAAGATTTGTATTTAAAATTAGATTTACGGGTTAACTGACTGCACAAATTACCACACACGTGTATTATCTTTCAATAGATATACTCGGTTAATTCATAATTGCAAAAATCATTCTACCCTATTTTTCAACTATTTAAGAGAAGAAATAATATTTATTTTACTTTTTACGCTTTGTGTTTTTATGTGCATTCAAGTAGAATCATCTTAATACACGTGTATTTGAATCAATCTGTGTTAATATTCTTCCCTGCTGAAAAAAACGTGCTACTTCAGAATTTATTAAAACCTTAAGCATAAATTAAAATGTTAATTTTGAAATAGAGGACTAATTATGGGATTTCGAGGTAAAAAATTTTTCACAATTTTAAGCATGAATTAAATATTATATTTAGATTGCGTCTCAATTTATTTAATAATGGACCAGATACTTATACACAATTTATTTCATACACCCTATATCATTAAGGAGATTGCTTTGAAAAAACTTGGCATTTTTTGGGGCAGCAATACTGGCGCCACGGAAGAAGTGGTTGGCATCCCTAAAGAAAATTTGGAGGCAGAAGGCCTACCGGTGGATGAATATGATGTGGCCTCCTGCGGTGTAGACAGGCTAATGAAATATGATAAGATTATCATCGCCTGCCCCACATGGAATGTGGGTGAACTCCAAGACGACTGGGACGGTCTATTTCATCAATACAAGGAATTGGATTTCACCGGCAAAACAGCAGCATTTATGGGATTGGGAAACCAAGTGGGTTATTCAGATAATTTTGTAGACGCCATTGGAATCCTGGCGAAACCGTCCATCCGGAACGGGGGAATTTTATTGGGTCGCTAGCTCATAGAAGGGTACGATTTTGATATGTCCGAAGCGATGGGTGGAGATGAATTTTTAGGACTCGCCATTGACCAGGATAACCAGGAAGAAGAAACAGAAGAACGGATCATTATTTGGGTCCAACTTCTGGTGGAAGAATTTTCCCCGGAAATGGCCAAAGATTTGGTTTGAATCGAGAGGCCTCTCAACGGAGGCTTCCTACCTCTCAAAACGGCCTCCCTACGCGGGGGGCCGTTTATCTCTCGCAATAAATCTCGAGGATTGTTCCCGATGGATTTTCCCGGATGGTGTTTCTGAGAATTCAGAAACATAATAAATCTCTTTCGGCTGTTCAAATTTATCCAGCGAATCAAGTTTAATCTCTGTTTCATCCCCTTCCACCACCAACACTACTTTTTCACCCATAGATTCATCAGGTATGCCGGCGATAAAAAACCGCCGATCCGGAATGGATGCAGTTAGTTTTGCTTCCACTACTTCCGGGATAATTTTGATGCCCCCGGAATTAATCACATTGTCAATTCGCCCCAACCAGCGAAAGAATTTTTCGTTGACACATTCAACCAAGTCGTTGGTCACAATTGGGTTTGGATTGAGCATGGGCGCGTGGATGGCCAAACAACCCCGATCATCGGTTTCAAAATGAATACCATCGAGTGCGTGAAATAAGTCAGATTTTTGGGGGCCATTCAATGGTTTGATGGCCACGTGGGTCAATGTTTCCGTCATGCCGTAGGATTCAAAAACCTGGGTCGAAATGGACTCCAAAGATTTAATCAAGGTAGGGTTCACCTGTCCCCCACCTACAATGAGCGTTTTTACTTTATTTAAATGGTCCAAAGAATTCTCTAATTGCAACGGGACCATGGCAGCAAAATCAATGGATTCATTCATGCCGTCCAGCGGTGTGGATGATGGCTCCACCACCTTTAAATCCAAGCCCAATTCCAAGGCACGAACCACCATCATTTTCCCCGCCACAAATTTCATGGGCATGCAGAGTAAAGTGGACTCCCCGGCTTTTAATCCAAATGTTTTTCCTGTGAGTTCGGTAGAATTTTGCATCAATTCTTTTTGCACCGAAATGGATTTGGGCTTCCCGGTGGAGCCGGATGTCTGAAGCGTCATGGTATCCCCAAGACTAAACCATTCGGAGATGAAACGATTCACATCATCCCAGATGGGAGATGGGTCCTTTGATAATTCTCCCCCGTTAACGGTCAAATTGGATGGAATATTTTTTATAAATAGCTGCCCGGTTCCCAGTCCTTGAAATCCCTTTGGCTTCAATTTGGATGTCCATTGACCAATCGCATTTAAACCGATATTGGATTCCAGTGCCGAAGTCACCCACCAACCAATATTTCGCTCTTTTGCCAGTTGAATCCATTTTTCAGATTCTGAAAATCCGCCCAACAAACTCGGTTTCAGAACCAAGTATTGGGGATTCACTTTGTCCAGCATTGCAACTCTGTCATCTTCACATACTAGGGGAATCAATTCTTCATCCAAGGCAATGGGAACGCGTGACGATTGACATAATTTAGAAAGCAAGTCCCACTGCCCCGGTTTGATGGGTTGCTCGATGGAGTGAAGCCCCAAGGGGGCCAATTGATCCAGTTTTTCATGGACATCCCTTTTTGAAAATGCACCATTGGCATCCACGCGGAGTTCCAATTTGTTTTGGTTAAATCTAGATCGAATGAAACGCAGGATTTCCAATTCTTTTTCAAAATCCAAGGCGCCGATTTTCATTTTAAGACATTTCCACCCTTCCACCAATTTCTGTTCAAATTGGCGCATCATGAAATCCGGATCGCCCATCCAGATCAATCCATTAATATCAATGGGCGAAAATTCATGAAAATAATTTTGTCCACCCCCATTCATCAAATCCAATTGTGCCATTTCTAAACCAAATCGAATGGAAGGGAATTCAATCAGTTGAGGTAAGTCATTCAAATAGTGATTTGGATCCCTGCAGACTTTATCCAGTTTAGATTCTATTTGATCCAGATTATCAATGCTCAATCCCGGCAACGGTGCACATTCACCAATACCAATAATGCCATCTTTGGACAAGGTGATCAGCCAAACATCCCGAGTTTTCATGATACCCCGAGATGTGCCTGCTGATTGTTTAAAATAGAGTGTTCGTTTGGTCCAATGGGCTTTCATTTTATTCTTACGCAAAGGCGCAGAGACGCCAAGATAATTTATTCTTCGTATTTCCGTGTCTTCGTGGCTGAATCATAGAATTAATCCCACCACAAACAATATGGAAAACAGAAAGGTCGCGATGGCTTGTTTTTTCAGGAATGGATCAAAGTTCTGAAAATCAGGCCTGCATTTGATATCTTGCACAGCACTAAAAAATAAGGGGAAGGTGACGAGAAAAAGATAATGGGCATAATCCTTACTGGGGATCACATAGGCCAACGCCAGAAGAATCCCGCCAAAGATCAACACTTTATGATATAATTTGGCCTGTTCCAATCCGATTCGTACAACTAATGTATTTTTCCCGGACTTTGCATCCGCTTCATGATCCCGCATATTGTTGATATTCAAAACGGCTGTGGTGAACAATCCAATGGATGAAGCGGGCAGGAGCAATTCCCAGTCAAAGGAATGGGTATGCAAAAAGTAAGAACCCATCACACCCAGCCAACCGAAGAATAGAAAAACAAAAATATCCCCAAGCCCAGCATAGCCATACGGATTTTTCCCCATTGTATATTTCACCGCCGCACCCATGGCAGTGAGCCCAAGGATGGCAAAGAGTCCCGCCTTTTTCAGATCTAACCCAATGGTTCCTTCATAAATGAGCCACACACCGAATATGGAACATAGAAGCGCAATCATCCACATGGCTTTGATCATTTCACTCTTGGTGATGAGTCCTGATTGCATGGTTCTGTCCGGGCCAACCCTGTCTTCATTATCCGTTCCTTTCATGAAATCACCATAATCATTGGCAAGGTTTGAAAGGATTTGCAGGAATAAAGTGGTTACCAATGCCAAGACGAATACAATCGAGTTGAACTGCCCATCCGCCATAGCCAATCCACTGCCCATAATGATACAGGAAAAGGCCAAGGGGAGAGTTCGAAGCCGGAATGCGTTAATCCATTTCATAATAAAAATTGTGTTAAAGTGTTAGAGTGTTCACGTGTCAAAGGATTTTCCTTTTTACGTTACGAACACGTGAACACAAATCAACAAGAACACCTCGAATCAAGGGAACTTGGGATATTTCGAAAAGTCCGGTTTACGTTTCTCCATAAAGGCATTTTTCCCTTCCTTCGCTTCATCGGATAAATAATAAAGCAAGGTGGAATTCCCTGCCAATTCCTGGATTCCGGCCTGACCATCTAACTCTGCATTGAAAGACGCTTTTAACATACGAATGGCTAAGGGTGATTTTTCTTGAATCTTTTTCGCCCATGCAATGAAGGTATCTTCCAATTCATCCAAAGGAACAACCGTGTTCACCAAACCCATATCCAACGCTTGTTGAGCATCATATTGATCACATAAGAACCAGATTTCACGCGCTTTTTTCTGTCCCACACTTCTTGCTAAATATGATGCCCCGAATCCACCGTCGAACGATCCCACTTTCGGACCAGTTTGGCCAAACATGGCATTTTCCGCTGCAATAGTTAAATCACACACCACATGGAGCACATGGCCACCGCCGATAGACCAACCAGCTACGGCTGCGATTACGGCTTTTGGAATGGATCGAATCTGTTTTTGAAGATCCAGTACATTCAGTCGCGGGACTTCATCTTTGCCCACGTAACCACCATGACCCCGTACGCCCTGATCTCCGCCACTGCAAAAGGCCTTGCCCCCTTCGCCGGTAAATACGATGACTTCGATATTTGTGTCGTCCCTGCAAATGTTCATGGCGTCAATCATTTCTTTCACCGTTTGCGGTGTAAAAGCATTATGTTTCTCCGGCCGATTGATGCTGATTTTGGCAATCCCTTCAAAAAACTCGAATGTGATTTCATCATATTCTCTGATGGTTTCCCAGTTCTGTTTCCAATTCATAGTTTACTCCTTAATAAAGTGTTAGAGTGTTCACGTGTCGCTGTGTTCATGATCGAGAACATCTGAACACGGAAACACTTAAAAATTTTTAAAAACCTTCGTGTTTGTTTTCATGTCCGTAAATATTTCCAGGATACCTGCTTTCCATACATCAATTTCTTCCAAGGATGCGGCGGTTCGATAGTCCAATCCAAATTCTTTTGCCGTGAGTTCCGCCGTGCGATGGTGGGGCGTAGTGAATAATTTGGTTAATTCGCCTTGGGATGACGGCCCGGGGATCATATTGAAAATGCCCCCACCGGAATCATTCAAAATAACGATTTGCAAATTGGAAGGAAATTCATGATTTAACCACAATCCATTCCGATCGTAAAAAAAAGATAAGTCTCCGATGATGAGTATGTGTTTTCGGCTGGAGTTGGCTAGAGCATGACCCACGGTAGTACTAAGAATGCCATCAATTCCGGATGTGCCGCGATTACACCAGACATCAACAGTCGGATCATCTAATCCAATCAAATTCGCAATGCGAACCGGCATGCTATTCCCAAGATGCAGGACAGATTGTTTTGGGAGTTGGTTCATCACTTTTCGGACAGCAGAAAAATAATTAAACTCCGAATCGTTTAGATTTTGCTCAAACGCTTCATCCAGTTCATTCTGATTGACCAAAAACAAATCCAAATATTCATTTCTTTTTGTGCTTTCTGTGCCAGCCTGCTCCCGAAGGGCTGGCAGGCCTTTTGTGGCCAATTCATTCACCCATTTTTTGAAAAATGCCACCGGCTCTACCTCTACAATTCTGGTCAAAGATTGAAACGGATTTCCTACCATTCCCAATCCAATATGCCAATGGACCTTTGGTTTATATTGTCTCAAAAACAATTTCAGATTTTTTGAAATAACCGACCGCCCAAACGTAACCAAAAAATCAGGTTGAAAACTTTTTGTGAATTTTGTGCCAGCCTGCTCCCGAAGGGCTGGCAGGCCTTTTGTTGTAACTCCATTTTTAAATAAGAGATCCGCAGACTTGATTACCCCATCCACCCCATGCAAATTAGAAATAACGTCCCCAATAACCGGTACATCCAACTGATCAAGCAAATCCACCAAATCATCACTCGGCTCCATCTGCCCACCCAAAACCATCACCTTATCCGATGAATTCAAAAGGGATGCAAACTCACCCCAAACCAATTCATCAACTTTATCAAATAAACTTTCCGTGTTCTTCGCTTGCCCGTCCGTAGTAGAGCGAAGGCGGGTGCCTTTTGGGGCAAAAGAAATTTCACTAAAAGTTTCCGGATAAAACGGCTCTCGAATCGGAATATTCAAATGCACCGGCCCCGGTGCGTCATTCCGTACCAATGCCAAAGCCTTCTCCCCCAAATCCACATTTTCTTCATCACAGACAAAACTCCCCTTCACATGATCCATGTAAATATGTTTCTGACGAATCGTTTGCCCATCCCATTGGTCAATCCATTCTGGCGGGCGATCTGCCGTGAGCACAATCAATGGCACATGTTGGTAAAATGCTTCTGTCACTGCCGGAGCGAAATTCAGGGCTGCTGTCCCGGATGTGCAGACCAACGCCACAGGCTTCCCGGACTGCTGAGCCAATCCTAATCCTATGAATCCAGCCGACCGTTCATCTGTGACTGAAATAGTCTCAATAGATGGATGCTTTCCAAAGCCAATCAGCAAAGGGGCGCACCGAGAACCGGGACACACCATTGCTTTCTCCACGCCAAACTCAGCACAAAGTCCCACAAGGTCATAAATATGTTGGGTGTTTTCTATTGGTGTTAAAGTGTTAGAAGTGTTCATGTGTTAAGGATTTTCACACTTTAGGGAAGTAAGTAACTTTTGCAAATATGGTTCTACCATTAATCCATTACTCCACTACCCTGAATACTCGAACACTCTCATACTTAAACACTATGAGTATTCCCATTCATCACATCCAATAAAGTCTGGCACTTCAAGGCTGTCTCTTCCCATTCTTTCTCCGGGATTGAATCATGTGTGATCCCTGCCCCAGCATAAAGAACTGCCCTCGTCTGTAGGATTTGCATACAGCGAAGATTCACATAAAGTCGGGACACACCGTCCATATTCACGGGACCTAAAAACCCGCTATAGAATTCCCGGTTCAAATGTTCCTGGGCAGCAATGAATCGCAAAGCAGAAAATTTCGGCATGCCACACACCGCTGATGTGGGATGAAGTAAATGAAGCATGATTGTTCCCAATTCAGGAAAATGGACTTCATTTAGGTCCACATTATATTCTGTTTTGAGATGAATCATATTCCCAGCGCGGACGGATCGGGGCCCGGATTCCGTGAATTCCCGTAATCGGATAGTCTTGAATTGTTCAATAATATAGCGGCTCACCATGGCCTGTTCTTCAATTTCTTTCTGATTCCACGCCGCCTCAGATAAATCTTTGTCCAATGGAAAGGATTGAGTCCCTGCCACGGACACAGTCCGAAAATGATCAGCTGATGATTCAATCAAAAGTTCAGGAGTGGCACCCATCCACGTTCCCCGATTGGGTATGGAAACCAAACTTACAAATGCTTCAGGATAGGCTTTTTCCAACCGATCAAACTGATTCAAAATGTCAAAATTTTCGGACAAGGGTTCGTCATAGGTTCGAGCAGAAACCACTTTGTCAAATTCACCATCTTCAATAGCCTTGATTCCATTTTCCACCATCTTGATGAAATGATCTTTTTCTCCAGAAATCTCCGTATCCGGCCGATGATTCAAATGATATTTCAGGGCCTGTGAACTTTTCGAACTTCCTACTTTTTCTTCCCCTTTGTCCATCTTCCATACACCATCCTCCATCTTCTTGGCATACACATCCGCCTTCAAAAAAAGCGTCTCATTCCCTTCCGGATTCATGAACGGACTCACCACAAAACCCATGTCCGTCTTCTGGAGATTAATTCGACTTTTGATCGGCTCAGGAGATAAATCACCTAAAAAATGAATCTTGTCTTCTCTCGGACACCGCCAAACTACCACTGAGCCATTTTCTTCAATTACCCTATCCCATAGGGTTCTCAAATCAATTATATTTTTTGTAATTGTTTCCAATTATTTCTCTGCGCCCTTGCGTCTCTGCGATAAAGTCATTTATCTATCACCGCCAAAGTCAACCGACTCGTTGCCACCATTTTCCCATCATCATTTTTGATTTCAATATTCCACACCTGGATCTTTCTGCCCAACTTGATCGGCACGGCTTTCCCATGGACCCATCCACCTCTTGCAGATCTCAAATGGTTGCAGTTGATTTCTACCCCCACGACCGTTTGTGTTTCGTGGTCCACTTTCATACCCCCGGCGATACTGCCTAAAGTTTCAGCTAAAGTAGCTGATGCACCACCATGCAGTAATCCAAAGGGCTGAACTGTGCGTTGATCCACCGGCATCTTCCCGCAGATAAATTCATCGCCAAAATCAGTGATTTTAATACCTAAATGATTCACCATGGTATTTTCACCCATGGCATTTATTGTTGCTATTGCTTTTTCTTTATTCATTACTATTCCGTGTATTTAGCGTGTTTCGTGGGCAACTCATTTCTCTCCGATATACAATGTGCAAACACCAAAGGTTAACGGAATCGCCTTGCAATTTTTAAGTCCTACCGATTCCATAAGGGCCACAAATTCTTTCCGTGTGGGGAAATTCATAATTGAGTCCGCCAAGTATTCATAGGCTGCAGGATTTTTCGTGAACAGTTTGGCCAGTTTTGGGAGCATACCATTGAGATAAAAACTGTAAGTACTCCGCCAAAATCCAGGTTCGGGTGTGGTCAGTTCCAAAACCATGACCTGACCATTTTCAACGATAATTCGTCTCATTTCAGAAAGGGCTTTTACTTTGTCAGGAATGTTTCGAATCCCAAATGCTATGGCTGATACATCGAAAGAATTGTCATCAAATTCAATATTGGTGGCGTCGCCCCATTTTAATTCCACCCGATCATTCAATTGTTGGTCGGATACTTTTTTGTTGCCTTTTTCCACCATCTCCTGAACGAAATCCACGCCCATCACGTTTACATCAGGATATGTATTTGCACAATCCAAGGCAAGGTCGCCTGTCCCGGTGGCCACATCCAAAAATCGATGGGTATTAAAAAAGTTCATTTCTGAGACTGTCCGCTTTCGCCAAGCTACATCGCGACGCCCTGATAGAAACCGGTTCAAGAAATCATACCTATCCGTCACCGATGCAAAGATGTCTTTAACAATCCCAATCCGCTGATCATCTGACATTTCTTGGACGGATGGGTAGTCTTGTGTTTTTAATTCATTCATTGTTTGAGAATTCTATTAAGTGATTATTGGAGCACTGGAGTGTTGGATCTTCCACTATTCCATTACTCCATATATCCATATTTTCTTCGCATCTCTGCTTGCCTGCCGAAACGAAGTGTAGGTACGGCGTCTTTGAGTTTCACTTTAATCCTTTATTAAAAAACTCCGTAATCCCCTTCACCCACTTCTTCCGGTTAAATCGTTCATGATCTCCCGACTCCATCGCTTCATGATAATCTTTCAAAAACCGGTTCAGCACTGCATCCAAAAAGAAAACAGCCTGGGATTTATCCAAATTTTCGTCCAGTTCATTTCGATCCATAGCATCCTGAATGATGCCGCCAAGATATTCATCTGACATGGACTGCAATTCATTCACGATTTTTTTTCGGTTGGGTGAATCAGCGGAATAAATTATTCTAAAATAGATCCTTGCCAATCGAGGATGCTCTGTGATGAATTGAACACCGGAATCCACAATTTTAGAAAGTCGTTCATCAAATTGTAATACAGCCGTTTCATCTCGGACCTTCTTCAAATAGTCTTTCACTTCCCCCAATGCCAATTGATAAATATGAAAATACAGACTGCTCTTGGTTTTGAAATAATTAAAGAGTGATCCTTTGGAGATGCCCGCCTGAACTACCACTTTATTCATGGATGCTGTTTCATAATCACGTACTGCAAACTCAGAGATGGACGCATCCACGATGCGGGCCTGTTTTTCTATCGGCAGTTGTTCAAACTTGTTTGTTGTTGAATTCATATTAATAGTACAATGACCGGGTGGTCAATTTAGGGATGACAAACTAATGATAAACAGAATATTCGTTATATTTATTGATTTGCTATTTGATATAAACTGTTTTGACATTCACAAATTCGTGAATGCCAACTGAAGACAATTCCCGTCCGTATCCGGATGCTTTGATGCCTCCAAAGGGCAGGCGAGGATCGGACTTAACAAAATCATTTACAAAACATGCGCCTGATTCCAGCTTTTCGGCGGCGATTCGTTCGCCTTTTTTAATATCCTCTGTAAATACGGCAGATCCAAGACCAAATAGTGTTTGATTAGCCAATGTAATGGCTTCATCTTCATTTTTTGCAGAAATAATAGATGAAACAGGTCCGAAGAGTTCGTCATCAAAAGCGGGCATACCGGGTTTTACATTATCCATTACCGTAGCCTGGTAAAAAGCGCCAGGGTTATCCGGAATTTCACCGCCAACCAAAAGTCGGGCGCCCATTTTTATACTCTCTGTCACTTGCTGATGCAGCTCATCTCTTGCTGACCAATTTACCATTGGCCCCAAATCCACATCTTCCTCAATTGGATCACCCCATTTGAGTGTCTTGACCGATTCCAACAGTTTTTCCCTGAACGAGCTTAACACACTTTCGACAACAATAAACCGTTTGGCCGCAATGCAGCTTTGACCAGTGTTTAAATAACGGCCGGTTTTACATGCAATCACAGCTTTGTCAAGGTCTGCATCTTCTAAAATGACATAAGGATCACTTCCACCCAATTCCAAAACTGTTTTTTTCAGGGCAGCCCCCGATAGCGCAGCTACAGATTGACCTGCCGGTGTACTTCCAGTCAAAGTGACTGCTTTTATGATTGGATTTTCAATAACTTCCTTTACAGCGGAAGCATTAATCGTCAATGATCGGAAAGCATGCTCAGGGAATCCGGCATCTAGGAATATTTTCTCGATGGCCAGAGCGCATCCCTGTACGTTTGATGCATGTTTCAAGACACCGACATTTCCTGCCATTAGAGTTGGGGCCGCAAACCGAAAGACCTGCCAGAATGGAAAATTCCATGGCATGACCGCCAGAACTGCACCAATAGGCCTGTACGCAACATAACTTTTTGACGCATCTGTTTCGATGGCTTTGGGTTGGAGAAATGCTTCCGCATTTTCAGCATAATATTCACACACCCAGGCACATTTTTCAGATTCGGCTTTGCCCTGTGCCAGGGGTTTACCCATTTCCAACGCCATCAAACGGCCATATTCGTTTTTATTATTCCGTAATATTTCTGAGGCCTTCCTGAAACAGTCTGCTCGGTTTTTAATCGGAATTTCTTCCCAATGGTTGTAGGCTGATTGAACCTGTTTAAGACAGGAAGAAATTTCGTCGGATGACATTTGGTTATAACGTCCAACCTCTTTGCCGTTGGAGGGGTTAATTGATACTAATGGCTTCATCATCTTACTGACCCTTTATAAAATCTTGAATTGCATTCGCCAGCGCTTTCGGTTGTTCCGGTGGTATTGAATGGCTCGAATTTTTTATTTCTACGAAATCAGCTTGTGGAATGGCCTGTTTTAATTCATTGGCAATCTCCGGACTCAAAACATCACTATGTTCACCGCGAACAAGGAGTGTCGGTTGGGTTATGGATTTTGCAGCCGCCCACAATTCATTGGTTTCTGTCTGAATTACATCCATAGGCAGTGTAAAAATATTCGGGTCAAATCTTGGCATGAGACGGCCATTTTGAACCTGTTCAACGCCAAACTCCAGCATCATTTCAATGAACCGGTCAGACGCCCCGCCCCAGGTTGTTTTGTAAAATTCAACAACATGGTCTCTATCCTTAAAAGGCCGCGGGACTTGACTGATGGCATTAGATAGACGAGTAAATCCAGCCATATCTACCGATGGCGCTACATCCAAAATGGACAGACTTATAATATGTTCGGCGTGATTTGCCGCCAGATGAATTCCCACGCGGCCACCAAGTGAATGACCTACAATATGTACCGGTGAATCAAGGGATAGTAAAAATGCGAAAATGTCGTCGCTATAGGATTCAATGGTATAAAATTCGCTTTTCCAATCGCTTTTCCCATGTCCCTTAAAATCCATGAGATAAATAGGATTGTTCAGATGCAAGCGGGAGACAACATCATCGAAATAACGACCAAAGGTTGTTACACCGTGCAAAAATAGAATCGGTGATAATGATGAATCACCATCTAAAAATGCGTAATGACATCGCCTTCCTTTGATGAAATACACCAATCCCTGCAAGTTTAATTCTATCATTCCATCATATTCACCCAACGACAACTGGAATCCGACACACAGTTCCTTATTGCGGTTGTTTTACTTCGTTCATGAATTGTGTGAGTAACGAAATAAACTTGTCTGGAACTTCAATCGGGCCCGAATGTCCAACCCCGTGCCAGATTTCTAGACTGCTGTCGGGAATCTTTTCAAAGGCCTCAACGATGGCATCAAAAGGTATTACACCATCTTTATCACCCCAGGTAATCAGCGTGGGCATGGTCATCGTCTCAAGTTGATCCACCACGTTAAATTTAGCCATGTCGTCCATCATCCCAAGGTAGATGGGTTTGCCCCAAGCGACGGCGTCAGCTACGAGTTGCTCCATGAAATCATCCTCTGGGAGTGTAGCGAAGGCACCAGAAACGACGGCTCGCTGACCTTCTTCCTGACCCTGTACCGAGTTGATCCAATCGATGCTGCCCTGGTCAAGTTTCATCCCGTAGGGGGAGAGTGGATCCACCAACACCAACCTTTTGAGACGTTCCGGATGGGTGAGAGCATATAAAAGAGAAACACCGCCACCCATAGAATGCCCAATCAGGGTAAACTTTTCCAGTCCCAGCGCAGTGGCGAAGGCTTCTATGTCTTCGGCGTACTGTGCTAATGTATGTCCAGTTTTGACTTGCTCTGACTTTCCGGCAGCACGTATGTCAATGGCATAGGCGTGATAATTCTCTGGCAACCGCTCAAATGTAGGCAACCACCACCGATGGGTACTGGCAAACCCGTGTACAAAGATTAGGGTTTCATCACCAGCGCCTTGCTCGATGTAATGCATCTTGAAATCTGGCAGTTGTACGTATGAGTCAATAGCATTTTTACGCGCGCAACCTGCCGCCATCAGTACACATAAGGTGACGGTCAATATGGGTTTTACACTTTTTATTTTCATTGCTTCCTCTCTATCTTTATTGGTTTGAAAAAGTTGTTGTTTTGAGAATAGCATTTGGATGTAGGGTACCGCATCCTAATTCATTTTCTGTCACCCGCCGAGTCATGCCGGTTTATTGGTTTTTGAAAAGAATGGCAGTAAAAGCGTTGTACCGAATACAAATATCAGATTTACGAGTGTGGCTATAGTGGCCGTTTTCGCCGTATTGGGGGAATAGCCGGAATAGAACAAATAAAGATGGACAAACAAACCCAAATTCACACCAATGAATGCCGTCCATACATTGACCTTCTTCAAAAACAATCCGCCCACAATAGGCCCCACACTTGCCGCCAGAATACCATAGAGTCCAATACTTGCAAAAACACCCACAAATTTTGGCGGATTAATACTTAATAAATAGGCGGTAATTCCCATGGCCAAAATAATAATTCGCGATGCCCCCATTGCATATTTGTTTAATGCTTCTTGTCCTGTATTTTTGAAAATGATAGGCGCTAACCAATTGCGGAATAAATCAAAGGAAACGATGGCTGAAATAGCGACCAATATGCCATCTAACGTGCTCATGGCGGCAGCAGAATGGCCAGGGAAATAAATGTGGCAACTTGCGGTTGGAAAGCGCCCACAATATAATAAGCCAGTGATGCATCCGGATTTATTCCGCGCGGCAGAGACAGGATGGCATAAAATCCGCCCAGTAAAATTATCATGAAAGAAGTGTAAGTGAGAATACCCGTCCACATAAACACACGCATATCTTTTCTTTCTTTTAGATAGAGGGGTTTTGTCATGAGATGGGGTTGAGCTACCAATGCAAATCCAATCACAAATGAACAAACCCACACTTCAAATTGCGTAGAAAAAAACGGCGAAATGGGATTGGTCACGGATGTTAAATGGAGACTCACCGCCTGAATTTTTTCAACAAATCCGGACAATCCTTTTGTGAAAAATTCTCTTCCCGACCAGGCAATTATCAGTGAGACTATAAACATAAGCATACCCTGGAACATATTCGTAAAGGTGTGGGCATAGGTCCCTCCAAACAGCGTATAGATAAAAACAAACGAAATGATAATAATTAAACTCAAGTTGTAACTGATGCCTAAAGCATTTTGCATCACATATGCCGATGCAACAACGATGAGCACCACATAAAAAACATTGAGCAAAATCATTCCGGAAAATAATCGCTGAAACCAGGGCGCATTAAATCGAATCCCAATCCAATGGGGTAAGGTTAAAGTTTCAGTTGAAATACCGCTATCCTGGAATTTGGCATACAGAAGCCAAACGCCCAACGCCATCCCCGAAACCAATGGCAGTGATAATGAAATGAAAGCGCTCAATCCGAAGGCATACACAAACCCTGGATTGATTACAAATGTTAGGGTCGATGCCATGGATGTTGCCCACGCAACGCCCACCAGCGCAGGATGCATATCTCGATTTCCCAATGCAAAATGGCGGAATGATTTTGTTTTCCGACTGCCGAAAATTGCTAATCCGGCAGTACCAATCATGTACAATCCGAAAATGAACCAGGCGAAATGCTTTGGGTCGCTGAACATAATCAGTTGGAATCAAACCGAATGATTTGGCGAATTTCTTTGCCCGAGTCTAAATCATCAAATGCCGTGTTGATTTCATCCAAATTGATTTCTCGTGAAAGCAATAAATCCACGGGTAAAATCCCCGCCTGATACATGGCGATAAACTTGGGTATGTCCAAGGCAGGGACGGATGAACCCATGTAGCATCCTTTAATGGTTCGTTCTTCTGCCACGATAGTCGTTGCCGAAATGGTAAATTCCTTGCTCGGATGGGGAAGTCCGATACTTACAGTGGTACCGCCCCGACCGGTGGCCGCGTACGCCTGCATTAAAACTTTTTCGCTGCCCACCGCTTCGATGGCATGGTCGGCCCCGCCTTGGGTTAATTCACGAATTTCATCAAGTGTTTTATCCGTCCCGGCGTTCACCATATGATGTGCACCGGCCTGTTTGGCGATATCGAATTTGCTCTCCAGCATATCAACGCCAATGATGGGATATGCACCGGATGCTTTCGCTGCCATGATGGCGCTCAAGCCAACGCCACCCATCCCAAAAATAACTACACTTTCTCCCGGGGACACATTCGCCGTATTCATGACTGCGCCACCACCGGTCATTACAGCACACCCGAAAAGGGCAGCTTTCTCCAATGGAATATCTTTTGAGATTTTTACAGCAGATTCTTGGGCTGTGACCGTAAACTGAGAAAATGCCGACACGCCTAAATGCTGGTGTAATTCATCCCCACTCTGATTTTTAAAAGGACGATGTCCGGAGAGCAAACAACCAACCACATTTGCGACTGCTCCTTTTTCGCATAATGCTGGTCGCCCAGAGAGACAAGGTTTACATCTACCGCAAATAGGAACGAATGAAAAAACAACATGGTCATCTATGACAAAATCTGTGACACCATTTCCCACTTCCCGAACAATACCGCTGGCTTCGTGCCCCATCACCATGGGCATTACTCGAGGTCTGGAACCATTGATCACGGATAAATCAGAATGGCATAATCCGGCACCCGCCACCTCAACCAATATTTCACCCGGGCCGGGACCATCCAGCGACAGGGTTTCCACTGACATTGGCATGGATTCCTGATAGGGTGCAGATTGACCTAATTCATATAAAACAGCGGCTTGTGTTTCCATGTTTTACTCCGGTGAATTTGGGAAAATATTAAATCAACTCGTTAATATTGATGGTTGAAATGTCCTTTAGCCCACCTTTCTCAGCCAAGGATTTGATATAGTCATCCACGGCCGGAATTTCATTTTGGACAGTAGGCCACTCGTTAATGAATTGTTCATAAAATTGTACAACTTTTTTATAAAAAAAGAGCATATCTATAGTTCTCTGCAAAAAGGGTTTAATATTTTCTCGTTCTATTTCATTAGATTTAAGATAGGTAGCAGACAGTATTTTTAAATATTTTTCCGCCATCAAAAAACTGGCATGATGGAGCTGTTTATTTTTAATACTGTGCCGAATAAAAAATAAATCTGAAAGTTGGTAATAATCTCGGCGATCATTTTTAACCCACATGCGCCGGATAAAACCGCTTTCTTCCAATTGGCGGGCATAGGTGGACACAGGCCCTTTACTCACGCCAAGTCTTTTGGATATTTCACCCAAAGCCATTGGTTCATTATTTGCAAAAAGAAGTCCAACGATTCTGCCTTTCAACATGGGTTGTCCCGAATCAGAATAGGATTTCCCAAAATCTTCAATAATTGAATCGGTTGCGTTTACCAGAATTTCCATGTTTGCTCCGTTTGACTATTAAAAAACTGATTGCGTGTTTTCATCGTTTGGAAATATACAAACAATGCTAATATACTCCAACCTTTCGATCCCTTTATCCCCAAGCTTATATAAAAAAGAAAGGCCTCCAAAGGGAGGCCTTTCATAGCGTCAATAACTACTTGATCTTCCGGTAGATCAGAATGCGTAGCGTACTTCTCCCACAACAAGTCGTTGTGTAGTTGGTGATCCGACCATCTGACGGGCAGCATGATCTCTCACATTGTCAACCGATACATTCACCATAAGTTTGTCGGATATCTCATAGCTCAATGCAAGGTCAATTAACGTAAATCCACCCAATGGTCCGTCATCCATAAAATAAGGATTCCCCGTGACACTGGTTCCCTTTCCCGCCTTTGTTGCGCTGTGCCTGCCGGAAATGAAATCATATTCATCCACATGGCGGGCTGAAACGGACACACCTAATCCTTTTAACCCAAGATCCTTCAGGTCAATCCCTGCAGCCCATTTGTTCTCGGGAGAATTAATGTGCAGGGATGCGTATTGGGCTGCAGTAGCGCTATCTTCCTTTTTACTTTTTAAATCCGAATAGTCGGCCTTTGAATAGTTAAGGAAAACACCCATATTGCTGCTTAGGGCATATTTAATTCCTAAATCAAACCCGGAGATTTTTACTTCTCCAAAGTTTTTGTAGGTCATGATATACTGTGGGACTAAAGCTTTATCACCCATGTGAGTGACAACCAATGGTGTGCCTGCTGTCCCCGCTAATCCTAACCCCAAGGGGTCGGCAATAAACTGCAAGGGACTGATAAAATCCTTGTAGTTGCTTTGGAAGTAATTCACATCCAGGTATAAACCTTTTGCTGGCGTCCCTTTAAATCCAAATTCTAAGGTTTCATTGGTTTCCACTTTCAATGGATCAATTTTGGACCCATCGGCATAAGTAAATCCTTGACCGCCGCCACGAAGAATCAATCCGAATGGTCCCACGGCTCCATATGGCAAGTAAAGCATCTGCTGAAGGATTGCCGGTGCCTGGAAGGCGCGATTCCATGTCACACGAAAATTACCAAATCCGAGCCCTTTCCAGACCAATCCAACTCGGGGACTCGTATTTTTTCCATAGTTATCATGATTGTCAAACCGCAGCGCAGCAGTAAGAGACAGCGCAGCCGGTAACTCTACCTGAGCCTGACCATAAAACCCTGTTTGAGTTAAGGTGATGGCTTCACCTTCTTCCTGGCCGGAAATTGGGTCTTTACCTTTATCATCCAGGTATGTCCGGCCACTGACCGGTTCAAACTTCATATAGTCAAACCCGGCAATCAGATGAACCAAACCCAATTTCACATTCCCTTGAGCTTCTGCACCAACCAGACCGGAATCATCGACGTACTTGATTTTGTCAATTGCATCCTGCCTGCTCATTCCATTCAATTCCATGATGGATCGATTGGGAACAGAATGGGTATTCCCCGCAGTATTCGTTGTATTATAGAATCTTGCAAATACATTTGGATGACTGAATTGTGCCCATAGGTTATTTACGGCCCAGTCCTGCAATACATTGGCACCCAAGTTTGTGGTGCCCCAACCTGTCTGTTTACCCTGGCCAAATCCAGCCCCAACTTCCATATCCCCGCTAAGGGCATAATACACAGCTGTATTCATCCTGGTATCTTCTATTTTGCTGTCTTTCTCATGGCCGACTACGATGGTTTCACCAGAATCAATCGCTTTGTTACCATTTAAATCTGCCCAGTATTCTTTATTTGTAGTCCAATCTGTACCCGATACGTGCTCATAGTTTACTTTGTACGAAAGAGCACCGGCAGCGCCAGCATAACGAACCCGTTGCGTTAAAATACTGTTTTGACCAGCGCCTAAAACAACGGAACCACCGGGATACCTTTTGGGATGCTTTGAAATAACATTGACCATTCCATTGTGGGCATTTGGCCCATACAGCGCGGAACTGGGGCCCATAATAACTTCAATGCGTTCCAGGTCCTCTTTTGCCACAGGCCATAGGCCACCTGATGACAAACCTGCTCCTGGTAGCATGGCGTTCATCCCGTCTCCCATCATCATAAAGCGATAACTGTAAGCGGACATAAATCCTCTTGCATTCACACCGATGCCCTGGATCCCGGCCTGATAAATATCGGCCCCTTTAACTTCCTTCATCAAAGCGCCAACATTAAACCCGGTACTCCGTCTGATTTTAGCTTCGTTAATTACCGCAATAGTTACGGGCGCATCCACAATTTTCTCCATCCGTCTCGAGGCTGAAACAACCACTTCTTCTCCCGGTAGCGATACTTGACCCAGTACAAAATCCAATTGTACGCTTCCATCACTTACACGAATCGTTTCAGTCCTTTTCCCATATCCAATCATGGAAGCTGAAATCGTGTGAGAACCGGTGGGAACATTCTTAATGATGTAGGAACCATCATTGGCCGCCGCAGCGCCACTGGATGTTCCCTCTATTACGATATTTGCACCTGAAAGCGGGTTACCATTTTCATCTGTTACCGATCCGGTAACAGATCCTGTTTGTGCTGATAATCCGGCAATGATTGCCAGGGATAAACAGCCTTTTATGAATATGGTTTTTAGATCCATGATTCACTCCTTTTTTTTATTTTGGAAGTATTACTCATAAAAAATCCCCCAATTAAAGCTGGACTCACAGATATCAACACTGCCAAGGATGCACTCACCCCGGGGTTATTGAACACCAACGTTGATTCAGAAAATAGACCGGCTCCAAAGAAATAAAAAATAAAATGCGCGGCCAAGCCCAAAATTGAAGTTCCCCATACCAATGGCAGGGATACTTTTTTATATACAATTCCTGATAATAGTGGCGGCACGACGGCAACCACCATTCCATACACGCCTACCTGGCCAAAGATGCCTAAGAGTTTTGGCGGATTCAAACAGACAAAAAATGCCAGGACAGCTATAACCACCAATACCACATGACTGGCATAGTTGGCAAATTGGAGCTGACGGTTTCGATCCCAATGGTTGCCTTTAAATTGTTGAACCAAGTTCAAAACTAAATCATTAGCCGTAATAGTGGATAGACCAATCAAAATACCGTCCAAGGTTGACATCCCAGCAGCCAACAGCACAACACTGATAAAGGTGAACACCCAGCCTGGAAAGGCATTCTTGATGTACATGGTCATCACCAGATCTTGGCGGAACTTACCGGTTACATCCAGTAATTGTTCGGGCGGAACAACTATATGGGCGTAGAAGCCCACCACCACAAGTGAGAAAAATATGACAAGAATTACAATAGCGATGGTCAAGTACTGACGGACTTGCTGGTCCGATTTTACATAGAGTGCCTTGGTCAGGATATGGGGCTGGCAAACCAGAGCAGCACCCATGATAAAGGCCGCCGGGTAAACGGAATAAAGATCATTAAACAAATTACTGTTTGGGTTCACCCACGTCATTAAGGAGGCATCCTGGCTGCGTAAATGGCCGATCAGACCGGGGGAATCAAAAAATAAGGATAACCCTGAACTTATGACCACCAGCGCAACCAGGATCATGAGAGAGCCTTGGAACATATTGGTAAAAACATGAGCGTATGTTCCGCCGGAAAAAATGTAAGCAGTGACAAAAGTAAGAATTATGACTAATGCCGCCACATTGGAGACCCCCAACAGGTTTTGCATTACGATGGAGAGACCGCCAACAATTAATACAACGAATGCAAAGGATAAGAGGTTTAAAAAGGCAAAATACAATGCAAAACCTTTTGAATTGTATCGATTGCCGATCCAATGTGGAATGGTCAGGGCCTTATTTTCCGCACCAATTTGGCGAAAACGAAAAGACAGGATTACCAGCATTACAGCGAAACCGATGCCAATCCCAGGTGCAAAATGCATAAATCCGGCCAATCCATGCACATAAATAAAGCCGGGGTTAATAATAAATGTTGCGGCCGAAGCGGTACTGGCTGCCAGCGTTACACCCACAACCCAAGGGGATAAATCACCAGCGCCAATGGCAAAACTGTCAAAACCTTTTGTTCTTTTATACCCCATCCAACCCAGGTAACTGGTGCCGACCAAGTAGATACTGAATAATGTCCAGGCTAACGTCATACCTTAATTCACCTTTCCCCACTGTACACAAGCCGCACCCCATACGTAGCCAACACCGGCCCCCACCATCATCATTAAATCACCATCCTTCAATTTCCCCTGACGAAGACCTTCAATGATGGCAATCACATTATCATGTTCACCTGTATGGCCAAATTCAGAGAGGTAAACAGATTGTGTTTCACGCAAAAAAAGATTATCCAGCATGTCTTTATGGGCCGAGGGCTTCACATGGATCATATTTAGATAATCCACACTTTCTCGGGTCAATTCCCGGCCAATTTGCTTCCCACTGTCCGTTAAAGATTTGTCGATACACTTGAACCAATTTTCCATGGAGACTTCTCCCAGGCGGGATTTCATGGCTTCCGGCTCCAGCAGCTTGAAATAAAATTCATGACTTTTCACCGCTTCGTCGGTGGGATGTTTTTTGGTGCCACTGGACGGAATGACACAATGGAGACTCATGGAACCATCCACTATAATGTGACTCCCAAGAACATGATTCTCGGGCCAATTTTTCTGCAGCAGGATTGCTGAACCACCGGCGCCGATATTGAACATCCAACTGGTATTGTGATCTTTCAGGTTAATGAAATCACCCACATTATAGCCGCCCACAATCATAATTGTATTGATATCGGGATCAGTAACCATCAGACTTTTGGCCGTTTTAAGTGCGCCGATTGTTGTACAGCAGCGCATATGCAAATCCATGGCCCAGGCATTTTTCGCACCAATTTCATGGGCGATATTGATGCCCGATGTCCACATTAGGTATTCCCGCCACTCTTCTGTATTGCACAGAATGACGTCAATGTCCTCCGGATCAATATCGCATTTGGACAAACAATCTTGGGCAGCCCAAACACCCATCTGGTTCGGATGTTCATCAGGACCAGCCATATATTTTTTTTCGATTCCGAGCTTTTCTTTAACCACCCATTCGGGCAACTCAGAAATTTCAGAAATATCAGCGGCTGTCATAAATGATTTTGGGATATACATCCCTGCGCTGACGATACCGACTGACGGTTGACTCATGATGACGCCACCATATTACGTAATTCAGTTTTCAGAATTTTCCCCGGGCCCGACAATGGCATCTCTTCGATAAATCTCACCTCGTGGGGTACTTTGTAATGGGCCAGGTTATTTTTCATATAATCGATTATTTCTTTTTCTGTTGAATTGGATTCGGTGTTTTTAACAATAAAAGCACAGCCTACTTCACCCCATTTTTCATTGGGTATACCCACAACGGCGCACATGTCTACAGCAGCATTCTGGTATAATACTTTTTCAATTTCAGAAGGAAAAACATTCTCGCCGCCGCTGATAAACATATCTTTCAACCTGTCAACAATATAATAATATCCATCCTCATCTACTTTTGCCATATCGCCCGTATGCAGATATCCTTCTTTATCGAAAAGAGCCTCTGTCGCTTCTGGATTTTCAAAATAACCGGTCGTGGCCATAGGCCCTCTCAGACAAAGTTCACCCACTTCATTGTGTGGTTTTGTTTCATTTGTTTCAGGATCAACCACTTTGGCATCCACAAAGAAATTCGGATTCCCGATAGACCCGGCCTTCCGTTCAGAATCTTTGGCTGAGAGAATAAAATCAGCCGGACCGAATTCCGTTAATCCGAATCCCTGGCGAAAAACCACGTTCTTTTCCTGCTGATATTTTTGAATTAAAGGAATAGGCATGGGTGCACCGCCACTGATGCAATAACGTAAAGACGATAAATCCGCATCAGCCCAATTTGGGCTCTGGGTCATCATCTGGTATACGGAGGGCACCGCTGCAAACAGTGACAGCTTTTCTTCCTGAATCACCGATAAAATTTGATCAGGATCTACACCCTTAGCCTGAAAAATAGTACCGCCCATAATTTGAATAGGCGTCGCAAATACAAATAGACCTCCCGTATGAAACATGGGGAATACATTTAAAAAACTGTCTGTACCCTTGACGTCAGCAAACTCTGTATTAAAAATATTCCATACCACCTGCCGATGGCTGATCTGTGCCGCCTTCGACAATCCTGTTGTTCCACCGGTAAACAGTAAACACATGGTATCCGTTTCTACCAATGATTCACAGGTAATTTGGTCAGAACTCAGTTCGGACAATTCTACATTCAACTGATCAGTTCGAATAAAATGGATATGAGATGATTGTTCCTTGATGTAAGAAACAATTTCAGATAATTCCTCATTTTCACCATAGATGAATACGTTTGGTTTACTCACCTGAACCTGGTACAAGACTTCCTTGGGATGGAGGCGCCAGTTATACGGCGTTGAAATACATCCTGTTTTCCCGCAGGCGTAAAACAAATCGTAATGATATATCCCATCAAAAGCCAGGATCCCTGCCCGATCCCCTTTTTTGAGACCGGCATTTTCCAGCCATCGTCCCAGCCGATTGGCACGGTTATTCAATTGATTAAAGGTATATTCTTGGCCACCATTTCCCAGGTCCACCAAGGCAAGGTCGTCACCTGAATACAGCGCTCTTCGTCCAATATAGTCACCTACATACATAGTTGGCTAACTCGTACTTTATTTTTTTGAATCAATCGCATTATTGCTTTGATAAAAATTCATGAAAAACCTGATTAAACTCTCCCGGTTTTTCAATCTGGGGGCCATGCCCTGTATTTTCGATAACCACTTCTTTAAGCGAACCACCATTTTCCGCGTACTGCTGGAGAACATGTCGGGTTTGGCCTATCATCGGTTGGGGCGGAAAAACGGATTCCCCAGGCCATCCGGGTATATATCCCAGCTTTCCCAAGGTGCCAAAATCAAAAAATGAATTATCCGAAATAATTAAATCATCACTCCCCCGAACCCATAGAATGGAGACTTTCTGGTCGCTTTCAAGCAGGGATTGGACAACATCACTGGTATATTTTGGCGACCCGGCATTGATGGGACCCAACTTTCCGGGGGCCACATTGGGCCAGTTTTCCGAAGCAATAAAATCGCCGGGATAGCTGTCGTCACCCGTTTTTTGTTGGAGCGATGCGGTTAAAAAATCTTCTTCTCTGGGGGCCTTAAAAGGTGGTTTGTAATAAAAAGCATTCATCACATTGCGGGGGGAGTTCTGACTTTCCTCACTGCGGTCTCCCGCCTTTATCCTGCTGATAAACTCCGGGTTGACCACACCGCCACCGGAGCCGGCAAAATCATCATAACAGGGGGTCCCTTCCAGATCCTTTGTGCCGCCAAACCCGTAGGGGGAGACGGGCGCCACCAAGGTGGCGGAAAGGGCCATGTCAGGATGGTCGGCCAAAAATTGATAAATCACCCCGCCGCTCAACGACCAAGAGACCAAGTGGGCCTTTTTTAATTTGAGGGTTTTCATTAGGCTGTAAAGGTCGTCGCTCCAATCCCCGGACCCCCGGGTGGCATCTACAATTTTGCTTTCACTCCAGCCAAACCCGCGCATATCCGGAGCGATGGCCCGGTACCCTTCCGGCAAAGCGACCATGATTTCTTCCCAGTAGGTAGCCGACGAAAAATTGCCGTGGAGAAATATAACTGGCGTACCCTTATCCCTAAATGTGAGAACATGGGTATTAAGACGATCTGTTTGCACCAACCAGGATTCGATACCGTCAAGATGGGTAATACCGGTGGTGAAGGGTTCCTTTTTGACGCAGGAAGACAACATCAACAGAAGCGGTATGAAGATCCAATAAAATCGAATCTTCATACGGGATTTATTAGTGGATTGGACTATTTGACCACTCATGACAAAACCTCCCTTTTAATTGGGTGAGATTGAAAAAAGGATATTACATCCTGGTTAAACTGTTCCCGCGCTTCGAAAAAGAATAAATGTTTTCCATCATAAACCTGCAGAATGGATTGGTCTATTTTTTGGTGCAGCAATTCCACATCCTGAAGCGGAATCATTTTATCATCCCTGCCGCCAGCGATGAAGGTAGGCATGGTCAAATTTTCAACGGCTCCGTTTTGCGTATATACGTAACCCGCCATCATTTGCCGGTAATAGGCAAATTCTGGTTGTGGATATTGGATCCGCCAATTGGTGATCTGGTCCAGTTCCGCCCTTTTATTGGCCATAAAATCTTCCGTGAAATTGAGCTGGTAAGCTTCTTCCAACCGTGCTTTCCGTGTTTTTCCCCGCAGTCGAATCATTTGACTCAATGTATTCCCATCCGGACCGATACTGTCTATTCCACCTGAGGATGTTGCGATCAATGCCAGGGAGGCAACCTTTTCGGGCCAATGTATTGAATACGCTTGAGCAATATAACCTCCCAGTGAAACACCCAAAACGTGTGTTCTTTGCAAACCAATTTGATGAACCACTTCATACATATCTTTTGCCATTTGATCCACAGAATAAACATGATCCGGTTTATCCGATCTTCCGCTGCCCCGGAGGTGGGGCATGAATAATTCAAAATATTGAGAAAGTTCCGGCACCATTGAATTCCAGAGCCAAGAGCCTGAACCAACGCCCGGGATCATCAATAATGGTTCTCCCGTGCCACATTGTTCCACATAGATCTGTGTACCATGGATATTGAGGGTAAAATCTTTCATTTACCGCCACCTTTTATATAATCATCCACATCGGGAAGCTTTTCCTTTTCAGATTCCCAATTCTTGATAAAGTCTTGATAAGTGGCGATCAACTTGCGATTGTACTCCTTCATCATAATCAACCTGGCGCAAATCGTTTTTATCCGCGCTTTTTCATCCCCCTCAGCATTTTTATAGGCGCTGATAAATTGTTCTAAATGTCTTTCAGCAATATCCAGATTCCCTAAATACAGTTTAGATTGATTTTTGGACGCACGTTCAAATACATCGTCTGCAATCTCAAAATGATGTTTGCGCTGACCTTTAACCCATACTCGGCGAATAATTTCCAAATCCACCAATCGCCCGCAAATTTGAGTGATGGGTGTTTTGGTCACATCCAGTGCACTGCATATTTCATCAATCGTTAAAGCGCTATTGTGGCTCAATAACAATCCTACTACGCGTCCCATTAGATTGCTGTGACCAAATTTTTTATATCCGTTGCCAAAAGCTTCAATGAGAGAAAATTGATTGCTGTCCATAGGAGTCCTTTATTGCAGTAAAAAGTTGATTACATCCTGATTGAAGGGCTTTGGGTCTTCCACGAAAAATTGGTGCCCAAGACCTTGATATATTTTTAAAACACTATTGGGAATTTCTTTATGCATATTTTCCGCATTGGCCACCGGCACCAAAATGTCTTCTCTTCCATGGCCGATAAAGGTGGGGACTTGAATATCTTGGATTCGGTCCGATGCATCAAATTTCGGGCCAATCGCGGCTTGGGCTTTATAGGCGTATTTTGGCTGTGGATTTTGTAAGCGAAGATCGATCAGGTGTTCTACCCGGGCCGAGTCCGCCATGAATTGATCCGAGTAAGCCATTGTTAAGCGATCGCGGATCACTTCCCGGGGCGCCCCTTCCGGCGCTTTGAGTAACTTGGTCAATGTTTTCATGCTCATGGGAACATGTTCCCTGCCTCCGGCGGTGGTGGATAGTAATACGAGTTTTTCCACCCTTTCGGGATAGCGAATGGCGAACTCCTTTGCAATGAATCCCCCCATGGATGCCCCCATGAAACTGGCCTTTTCTATACCCAGGGTATCCATTAATCCTTTGAGATCGCCCACCATCATATCAATGGTATATGGCCCCTTCGGCATACTGGAGTGTCCCATTCCCCTGCTATCGTATGCTATGGTAGTGAAATGCTGAGACAGGGCGTGGATATTTTCTTCGTAAAGCCAAGTTTCAACACCAAGGCCTTCGATTAAAAATAAGGCCGGACCGCTGCCCCGTTTTTCATAGTATAAGTCAATTCCATTGACATGAACTAATTCACCCGGATACAGCGTTTTATCATAATAGGCTGCAAGTTTCTCCATTGGATTTAATCCCGGTTTTGGTCCGCACCCCATAATTAATGTCAACAGAAGCCCGAAGGTTTTCAGAGGATATTTTTTTATTTCCATGATTGAATGCACCATAAATAACTATAAAAACTTTTTTTATAGTTTTTTTAGTTTTTGAAACTAATCAATCAATTAGGATTTGGCAATAGAAAAACCGAACTCTCCCCTGAAATTTGTCGGGATGACCTTTGTGAAAAAGTATTCTAGCTCAATCATTTAGTGTTAAAATGTTCACAGTTTTATTTTATGTGAACTATTCATGAGTGGTATTGACAGTTTGCCTGAAAAAGAGATGTGGC
>CAYFJU010000004.1:0-74982 GCA_964343505.1 uncultured bacterium | reverse complement strand
CAATCCCAGTGTGGCTGATCATCCTCTCAGACCAGCTACCGATCATCGCCTTGGTGAGCCATTACCTCACCAACTAGCTAATCGGACGCAGGCCCATCTTGAAGTGCGAGCCGAAGCCCGCTTTAACAACATATCCCGAAGGATCCGCTGCATTATCCGGTATTAGCTCCGGTTTCCCGGGGTTATCCCAATCTCCAAGGCAGGTTGCCTACGTGTTACTCACCCGTTCGCCAGTTTAATAGTTTCCCGAAGGAATCGTTCTCCTTGACTTGCATGTGTTAAGCACGCCGCCAGCGTTCGTCCTGAGCCAGGATCAAACTCTCCATTGTATGTTTGATTCTGTACTGTCTTTGTCGCTCCGGGCAGGAGCGACTCTCAAATCCAATTAATTGGACCACGCATACCAAATTTTCAAATAGCAAATAAAGCTGTCTTAAACAGCCGGCAATATTAAAGTGCTTTCAACAGACGCTGCAACATATTTTTTGCAAATATTAAATTATTTTATCACAAAATCGGGTGTATTGTAATCCATGAATCTTTCAACCGGTAATTTGGCCGTCACCCGCCCCGCGTACCGTCGGACAAGCTTACGATTAGACTCATCAATATCATGGACAGCTTTCCACATACTGCCGGCATACAGGCCTATGGCAATCAGTGCCGAAGGTACCAAGGCTGTGCCGCGCTTTGATTCTAAGGATAAATTTTGGGGGATTTGATATCCCTGGGATGAATGAAATATCCCATTCTTTGTAACAAGATCTCCCGACAAGGGAACAATATTTTGACGATTGGCTGCAATAGACAATCCGCCTTTTTGGGCTAGGGCCGGCATGGTGAGCATGGCAGTATATAATAATAATGACGCACCGATCGAACCGACAGCATTTTCAGTTTGTTTTAAATAGACAAAACCGCCACCCGGCGCCAAGGAAGATAATAGGGCCGGCGTCTTTTCTTTGAGCGGTGCGTTGCGTGCAGTTTCAATTGCCTTATACCACGGTTTAATTTGTTTTGAATAATGGCTGTGATCAAACAATGCTTCTGCCGCCTGGAAGGCCTGCCACGCTTCGGTCCACTCCAACAATTCGAAATGCGCGTAGGCGCGAAAGATTAATTCATAGGGGTCTTCCGAATTTTCAGTACTGTCGATGATCGCTTCATAGGCCTCATTCACCAATGATATATAATGGAGTTGATATCGTGCGGCATTAGCTGCGATTGATTCAGGCGGGCTTTCCTCTAAAATTCGATTGTAATAATTTTTCGCTAAATCCCAGTTCTCCAGCGCTTCGTAACATTTTCCAATCTGGAAATAGGCCGCCATCTCCAATTCATCCGCGGGATATTTATATAAATATTGGAAATAGCTTAACAGGGCACGCTCATAAAAGCCCTCGTTATATAGAAAGGTGGCAAAATTGACCAGTTCCTGATTCTGAAAAGATGTATAATTCCGCCACTCGGATTTAATATCCTCCGGGCTGATATACTGTTGCTGGGCCCCGGCTAAACTGAGCACCATATATAATAAGGGGATTTTGGATTGTAATTTGTTTTTCATACCTCGGAACCGCTGGTTAATATAAAGGAGAAAAAGGGGAAAGGTAAAGACTAAGCGGAGCGGCGGCGGTGGCGCATGAGCGGCTTTTTACCTCGAAGAACAAATTCTTTGGTGATGGTGATTTTAACCACATTGTCCTCGGAATATTCGGGAAGATGAAACATCAAATCCAGCATAGCGCTTTCCATAACGGATCGTAATGCACGGGCGCCTGATTTTCGCTCCACGGCCAGTCGGATAATTTCCTGCATGGCTTCTTTGCGAAACTCCAGTTCAATGCCTTCCATCCTGAATAATTTTTTATACTGCTTTACCAGTGAATTTTTTGGTTCAAGCAATACGCGCATCAATGCATTTTCATTCAAATGTTCGAGCGTGGTTTCAACAGGCAAACGTCCGATTAACTCGGGAATTAAGCCATATTTGATCAAATCTTCCGGGCGGACTTCCTTTAAGATCTCATCCTCTTTATCTGTTTTCGCCAACGCTTTGCCAAAACCAATCTCGGCCGTATTGATCCTTTGGCTAATAATATCCGCAAGGCCATCAAATGAGCCACCGCAAATAAACAGAATATTTTTGGTATCAATGGGGATTAAACTTTGTTCAGGATGCTTACGACCGCCCTTAGGTGGAATGTGCGCCACTGTACCTTCCAATATTTTAAGCAGTGCCTGCTGCACACCTTCGCCCGATACATCCCGCGTGATGGAGGGGCTGGAACTTTTACGGCCTACCTTGTCAATTTCATCAATATAAACGATTCCGGCCTGGGCTTTATAGATATCATAATTGGAAATCTGCAGTAAGCGTACCAGGATATTTTCAACATCCTCGCCTACGTATCCAGCTTCGGTTAAAGTTGTGGCGTCAGTGATGGCAAATGGAACATGCAAAAACTTGGCCAAGGTTTCTGCAATTAACGTTTTTCCTGTTCCAGTAGGGCCTATGACAAGGATGTTACTTTTATCTAATTCAACATCATCTTCGGTATGATCGGAGAGGAGTCGTTTATAATGGTTATAAACCGCAACGGCCACAGCACGTTTGGCGCGCTCCTGCCCAATGACATATTGGTCCAGGTAAGCTTTGATTTCGGATGGACGGTGAAGTTTTGGTTCAGGCCCTTCGGAATCCCCATTGGTTGGGTCTAAAGGTGTGGGGATGCGAATCGGCGCCATTATTTCCGTTCTTTGAGAATGGTGTCGATCAAACCGTAATCTTTCGCTTCTTTAGAACTCATAAAGAAATTTCTATCCGAATCTTTTTCAATTTTTTTAAGTGATTGATTGGTATTCTTAGCCAAAACTTTATTGAGCGTTGTTTTTAAGCGCAGAATTTCATCGGCTTGAATTTTAATGTCCGAGGCCTGCCCTTCTGCACCACCAAGCGGTTGATGAATCATGATCCTGGCATTGGGCAATGCAGAGCGTTTTCCTTTGGCCCCGCCGGCTAAAAGAAAGGCGCCCATACTGGCGGCCTGCCCCATGCAAATAGTGGCTACATCAGGCTTAATATAATTCATTGTATCATGGATCCCCATCCCGGACGTGATAATGCCGCCGGGTGAATTGATATAAAGATGGATATCCTTTTCACTGTTTTCTGCTTCCAGAAAAAGAAGTTGGGCAATGATTACGGATGCTACTGTATCATCAATCGGTGTGCCCAAAAATACAATACGCTCTTTAAGCAGACGGGAATAGATGTCATAGGCCCGCTCAAAACGGCCGGTTTGCTCCACCACCATGGGGATCAACTGATTCAGGGGTTCTTTACTCATATTTACTTCGCTTCTGTCTCGGATTGTTTACGGAGGTCTTTTGTCTTCACTTTGACCTCTTTGATTTTCGCAAATTCCGTCAAATAAGCCAAGATTTTCTTTTCCATTAAATCATCTTCCAGGTGCCGGCGGTTGCTGGGCTTTTTGTAATATTTTTCCAATTCCTTCAGATGCTCTGGACTGGCTTCTTTCCGCCGATCAATTTCTGCTGTTACGTCCTCTTTGGACACTTCGAATGCCTGATCCTTGATGATTGCATTGCGGATCAGATACCATTTCAGGTTGCGTTCCGCTACCGGTTGATACATTTCTTTCACTTTATCTTTATCCACTTTGCCGGGGTTATTTTTAGTCACATCTTCCACCATATGATCCAGGTAGGAATCTGCCATGGAGGGTGGAAATTCTGGATTAATATGGTTAATCATAGCATCGGATAATTGTCGGTCAAATGCCTCTTCCGTACGATTTTCATAGGCCTTATCCAAGCGATCCTTGATTCGGTTCCGGTAATCAGCCACATCTTTTGCTTCGGGATCAGCTATTTTAATATAATCTTCATCCACTTCCGGCAGAATTTGCCGTTCAACATTTTTGACCTTTAATTCATATGTGCCAAGGGTCCCCTGTCCATCCACGGGTACTGAAACTTGTGTTTTATCGCCGGCTTTTACGCCTTCCAGTCTATTCTGGTTATCACCATCAAAAGGTGTTTGTCCCACTTTTACATAACGGGTTTCTAATTTTTTCCCAATGATCGGCACACCAGTTTCATCAATTTCCTGCAGATCACAAATTACAAAATCATCCACCTTTGCACCATCTTCAATTGTTTGGACTTCTGCATGTCCTTGGCGAACCTCATCAATGGCTAAGTCGATATCTTTATCATCGGTGAAGTAAACTGTTCTTTCAACTTTGAGGCAGTTTTTCTTCATTTTTGAAATGGTCACTTCAGGTTCAATCTCGAAAGCGACTTTAAATTTGAAATGTTCCCCATGATGAAAATGCACATCACTGACGCTGCCCATATTGACAGGAACAATTTCTTTTTCCTGCAGTGCTTTTAAATAATATGTATTGACCGAGTCCTCAACAAAGTCCGCCTCAATGGACGGTTGAAACTGTTTCATCAATACTTTGCGCGGTACCTTTCCGGGACGAAATCCCGGCAGTTTCACACGCTTCGAAAATTTCTTAATGGCTTGTTCGAAATCCTGTTCGATTTCTCCCCAGGGAAGGTCAATCGTAACCTCCCGGGCGTAAGAATTGGTCTCTTTAAGTTGGATATCCACAATATTTCCTTGAAAAATTGAGCGGGAATTTACCCCTTATTTTCCATTCCCAAGCGTCCTTTTTCCGGGATTTATTTGGAATTATTTACCGCCATAATTAGTGATCATCATCGTTCCGCGATAGATCAAATACATTCCTGCAATCTGAATCACATGAAATATATCGTTATGATTAAAGTGTTTGTGGAATCCATATTTTGTGACTGTAAAGGATGCGCCGGCGAGCGTTATCAGGAATCCGCTAAATACCCACGGTGCACCAGGATCCTCTTTACCCAGCCAACCGTAAGCCATGACACCTATGACAAATAATCCACTGGGGACATATAGTTTAACGGCATTCATCAGGTTATGATCAAAATAAATCCAGATGGTAAAAATAAATATAATTGCTGTTACACCCCACTTGACGAGTTGAACTGTGTCAAAAGGTAATAGATAATAGAGCGTCCCCATCAACATAGCGAAAACGGAGAACCCCATACCCAACATGGTGAGTTTCCAGATGAAATCACGAACTGTTTCATGTTCGGGATGGATGGCATGAAACACGGCCCCAGCGAAAGCGGTGAAGGCAACCATATAAAAGTATTTGGCAAAATGCCAGTGAACCTCCATAAGACGCACGTTGAACCACATTTGAATTTCCCGGGCAAACCAAATACCGCATAACAAAATTAAAATATCAGTAAAAACTGTCATGGGCTCATAAATGGGGAAACGAGTCATAGTTTAAGCTACATAAATTTTAGATGATATTAAATAGCTATGGTTTCTTCGCGCTGCAGTAAATACGCCTGTCCCCCGCCTGAAGGTGGAAACCACATTAAAACGTGATTAACGGGATATTGAAAAAGGGCTTTTTGGCTCCCATTCATAGAATTGTTCCATTTTTTGATTATGTACCAGGCAGTCCACTTTATAATCTTTTCTAATGATCGAATCATGCCCCAGTGGGATAATAGATGTTTGGTGTACAGATGTCAAGGGAATGATTAATCCTTCTGATTCCTTTCCAAAGGCTTTTTCGGCCATGATTTCGTCTTCAGAATTACAGACCAATTGTATTTTTTCAACCTGTCCTTTGCGCACCCATAAAGACCATTTTTCGAGATCCATTGGTCGGACAAATGGAACCTTCCCCCCAACTTCATCAACCATATCAATTGTTACGCCTTCTTCATCCCTTTTTAGTCCAATGTATGCACGAGAAATCTTCCCAACTTCTTTGGCGCGCTTTGCAAATAGCATATTCACTTCTTCATTTTCAGATAGGCCGATTACACCCTTTCTCAAATCAATTCCGGCTCTTAACAAAACACCCTCTTCCAATCCATTCCCGAAGAGGACCTTTAATTTTTCTTTTTCTGCCATCCTACATAAATTTGGATTTTGGTCGATTAGAACAACTTCTTCATTTTCTGATTTTAATGATTTGGCTAATTCACGCGCGACGGCGTTTGCGCCTAGAATGATCCACCCATTTTCACTTTGGCGTCTCAATCCCAAAAGATTCGCCACAAATCCGCCCGTAAGTCCGGCGGAAAGAACAGTGACCGCAATCAGCAGGAATACCATTGCCCTTAATTGTGTCCCGTCTACACCGTGTTTTTCGAGTTCGATTGAAAAATATGACGCAACAGCAGCTGCAACAATCCCTCTTGGCGCTAACCATGCCAATAGCATTTTTTGTTTGGCAGAGAGGTCTGAATTGATGGTTCCAAAAACGATATTTAACGGCCTCACAAAAAAGACAAGTGCAATCACGGTATATATACCACCCATACCAAGAGCGCGAACATCCGCTATTCGTACATCTGCAGCCAAAAGTACAAATAACATTCCAATCAGCATGACGGTCATCTGTTCCTTGAATTCCATTAGTTCCCGTCTCACGATCGTTTTTCGGTTGCCGACCACCATGCCGGCTATGGTCACTGCCACAATCCCGCTTTCATGGCTCAGCAGATTGGAAATTTGAAAAAGGGCGAAAACCAGTGAAAGGGTAAATACATTTTCCAGCCCTTCCGGGACAAGATTACGAATTCCCAAAAGCCAAGCCATGGCGAAGCCGCCAATTATTCCAATAAGTCCGCCAACAAGCAGTCTTCCCAGAATAATAAAGGGACTGGCTAAAAACGTAAAACCTGAAGGACTGATAACAACCTCTAAGGCAACAACCGCAATGATTGCACCGATCGCATCGAGCATTATTCCTTCAGCTTCAAGCAGCGTGGCGACAGATTGTCGCAATTTAATTCGTCTCAGCAGTGGATTAATAACGGTCGGGCCGGTAACAATAACCAGCAAACCAAATAGTACCGCAGTACTCCAATCCCAATCTAAAAAGAGCTGTGCTGAAAATGTGCCGCCGATTGCTGTAATGAGAGCACCGATTGATATCAGTTTTTGAATCGTTCGGCCTTCTCTTTTTAATCGCTTAAAACGCAAGTTCATCCCGCCTTCAAACAAAATGACTGCTACAGCGAATCCTACAATAATCGGGAGCGCTACCCCTAGCGTGCCGGGGCGAATGATATTGAGACCGTCAGGACCCGTGAGAACACCTCCTGCCAATAATAAAACAATTCCCGGAATTTTTATATGCCGTGCAACAGATTGAGCTACCATTCCGATTGCTAGTGCTAAGGCTATTGTAAAAGCTGGGTCGTTCAATCTAATTCCTTTAAGCGATGACCGGATGAACTTAACAATGCATCTAATCTTCCATCCGGAAGAAGATAAAAATCATATTCGGTATACCATGGGGCATAAATGCCGGCAGCTTTGTAAAGATAACGGGGTAGAGTTGATAATAATCTCAAAGTATATGCTTCAGTTGACTACACCAATTAAACACAATTTTGTTAATTATTGGTGTTTCTTCGCACTACAGTAAATACAAGTATCCCCGGCCTGGACATGGAATCCGCATTCGGGGCAATCCCATTCATCGGTGTCGAGATCTGTGTACGTATCATCCGGTTTGTTGGCCCGGGCGATCAGGACAGTGAAACCGATAAAAAGGGTTATGATAGCAAGCAGTAAAAAGAGTGAAGCGCCCATCAGAATTCCAGAACAATTCCTCCAACCGGGAATGTTTTAAATTGCCAGGCCATCGCGGTTGAGCCATCTTCTAAATAAACCGTTTCCCAAGGATTGTTACGATTGAATACATTCATGATATCCCAAAAGGCGACCACGTTCATCTTTTTGAAATTAAATCGTTGCTGCAATAAAATGTCGAACCGGATATAAGAGGCCAAACGAGTGGAATTCCACGCATCTGTTGAGTTGACATACCATTCCCTTATATTGTGATCATACGTTTTTGGTGTATAAGGCCGGCCGCCCATATAGCGGAATTTAATCCCTATTTCATATTCATCCGCAGGCGCAATCGGCAACCAGGAGGTTACTTTTGCAAAAAGGGTTTCTTTATATTCCCGGTACCATTCATGTGAGATAAACCGGATTTTATACCCACCAACTAATGTAACTACATCACCAAAATCATAATCCCATGGGTATTTTTCGCCATTTCTTGGGTCTACCCCCTGGGACAAAGAATGAGACCATGCCAAGGAGCCGTACCAGTTGTTGGTATATTTCTTTTGTATGAAAAACTCAATTCCTTTCGATTCACCTTCACCTATATTGACCAAATGATTATAATCCAAACTATCCCGGCCATCACTACTCTGCAGAACGTCAAAACCAATCATATCTTTATAATTTTTCACATAAAATTCAAAGGTCGCTCTCGCATCATCTTTTAAAAAGTATTCAAAACCAACCACCCCTTGATCGGCAAAATAATTTTTCAGTTTATTTGTATTTCCCCGAGACGAATTTAAGTGAATATTAAAAGGCGGTTGAAAGTACCGTCCCCCGGAAAAATTGACCTTTAGCTTCGGTTTTATCTGATACGATATACCTAATCGCGGGGAAATGTTTCCTTCTTGTGTATAACTAATGCTTTCATATCGCAACCCGGACGTTATTTCCAACCGGGGAATAGGTGTAAAGTTTAATTGCCCATAAATTCCACTTTTTACGTAGTCTAAAGCGGCTTTTGTTACAACCGTATCGTAACTTCCAATCGTAGCAAGGGGTTCAAACCGTAATGAATCATGTCCAAAATAATTCACCCAATAATCTTGGGCTGAAATAGGTATTACCGGGTCCCCCGCAGATAAAGAATACCCATAGATTTTCCGCGGTTCACCTTCCCACCAATTGTCATAATCCAGGGTCAGCGATTTGACATTAAATCCAAAATTGGTTTCAATTATAGGATTAAATCTATAAACCCAATCTCCTTTTAGGGTGGTTACCCACTCGAAATCATTTTGTCCGTAGTATTGATCTTTATGTCTATTCGTTAACAACCGGTACACATCTGTATTCAACCCAACCCGGCTACCGCTTAAAGAAATAATACCATAGCCTTTTTTTGAAAACAGGTTTTTATATGTCAGGCCAATGGCCAATTGATTTGAATGAAAATCCACGTTTTCCGCTCCCCGTAATTGGGGGTCTTCTTCATCTTCAATATTGATTTCATCAATACCGCCTAAGACATTCAAATATATTTTTTGTGTGGAGGAAAGATGATATGCAATTTTCCCCTGGCCTGTCCAATATTTCGGGATTGACATAAGTCCCGATTTTTGAATAACAAAATCCAGGAAAGAACGCTTTAAAGATAATAAATAAGATCCCTTCTGAGTAAAGGGGCCTTCAAAATTGAATCCGAATCCGGCCATATTAAAATTGAATTCCGATAAATGCCTATCGCGATTGCCTTCACGAAGCGTGACATCCATGACGGATGATATTTTATCCCCGTATCGTGCGGGAAAGGAACCGGCATAGAAATCCACCCGTTCGATAAAATCTGTATCAATCATGGTAATTGGACCACCGCCTTTCCCCTGTTCAGGGAAATGAACCGGATAAGGAATCTCAATATGATCCATGACGAATAAATTCTCCCCCGGAGCGCCGCCACGGACGATGATTTCATTGGTTTGATCGGCCCCGGAAATGACCGATGGCAAACTCTGCATCATAGCCATAATGTCAAAAGAACCAACCGGATCGGAGCGAATTTCCTCGATATCCACCGTCCGGCTACTGGTGATTGCATCTCTTGTTTTTTCAAAAAAGGTGGCCGTCACTTCCACACCTACGCCTTTGAGGACCTGTGGATACAGATCAAAATTAACGACCGTGTTTCGCTTCGGTACGATGTGGACATTGGCTCTGGATACAGCTTCGTAACCAATCATCGATACATGAATGATGTAACTGCCAACCGGCACACTGTCTATTCTGAAATTTCCTTCCATATCGGTGGCAGCGCCCAATTCCGTTCCGCTGATTATTACATTCACACCAACGAGTGGCTGATGGGTGGATCCATCCCTCACCAAGCCGGTTAAATGCCCCGAACTCCCAAATAGACATCCTATACTAATTAATACGAAAAGTATTTTTTTTATTTTCATCTCAGTTTATTGAATTATTAAATCCACCGCATCCCTGCGGGGGCTATGTAAAATATCATCTGCCCTGCCCATTCTGACAAGCATTTGAATGGTCTTGCCGTTTTCTACAAATTCCTCATGAATATTCTGATACAATTCTGCCATCTCAGGATATTCTTGAAGCACTTGACTCAATGGCTGCATTGATATCCCCATTTGAGACGCTTGCAGTTGAAATCGTGAAAAGAGCATGCCGGTTTCGACTTGTGTAGTCCGTGAATTATTGTTAGAAATAATCATGGCAAATGAGGGTGCACTGTTGATATTCCTCGTTTCCGATTTAATCCAGATATCCCCCATTTTTTCCCAGCCCAAAGGGAACAGATTAGAGAAGAATTGGACCATCTGAAGTTTGAAACCGCTCAAACCGCCACTCATCATGGTGATGCCGTCCCGGTGTTCTTTTTTCTCTTTTTCTGAATCACGGAATAGTCGTTCCGTTTCTCTCATGGTTTGTTCAATTGTGGCTTCTACTTTTACGCCACCGACGGTTAAGGAACGGATTTTTTCTAAAGATTTCTTATCAGTGAAAAATGCGAGCGTCAGATTTGGATTGTCATTCAACGATAGTAAAACACTTGTTTCTTCATCATTTAAGGGGTCACCATAATAGGCCCTGCGGTTAGTGACACGCTCAAATATTTCATCGTACATCGGTTCAACCTTTTGAAGATTGTCAATCGTCGATAGGTTTTTTTCTAATGAAACACGAGCGATAGGTTTTTCTTGCATATCGGTCCCAAATCCGGATTGACCATATTCACCTTTGGGAAAAAGATCAAGTTTAAAATCATATCCCAAATGACTGGCTGCAATTTTAGCAGTTTCGAGAAAGGTGCCCTGACTGATAGTAATTTGCCGGGCAGGTGGGTCAGTCTCTGGCAGTAATCTTTCCGGATCTGCATAGAGTTCAAAAACATCAGAATTGTCTTTATCAAGCTTTACAATCCACGGTTGGGTATTATGTGCATTTGGTGCTAGTAATCCATGGGCGACAACCTGAACACGAATATCATCAAATTGCTTATAATAATCGAGTTGCCACGGTTTATAGTAATTTGGTATTTCACCAAAACATGAAATCAATGTAAGAACAATCATGAGTTGTATTATTTTCATTATTTTATTCCTTATTAATCATGGATTGATTAAACCACTTAATCGATTCACATATTTTTCAAAAGCTTTTTGACCAAGTTCGGTAATTTTATAGGTTGTCACTGGTTTACGGTCCACAAATTTTTTCGTGGCTGAAACATATTTCACATCCTCCAGCTTCCGAATTTGAACACTCAAATTACCGTCGCTTGCATTAATTTTATCTCGGATAAAGACGAAAGTGGCAGATTCCACAGACACCAACAAAGCCATAATCGCCAATCGAATCCGGGAATGGATGATATCGTCTAACTGTTTATAATCAAAATCGGACACGTATCAATTACTCCAGGATTTTTTAATGATGAATCCTGGAATAGTCTGGAAAGCGATCATCATCCCGGCCATCAACAGCAAGTGATACATTCCGGGAAAAATGAACATTATAATGGCCCCTCCCCACCAGCCAAAAGCCAGATTACGAATCCACTTCACATCATATATCACACCGGATGAAAAGTAACCGATAGCCAGAATAGCAGAAAATAATGGGGATAAAAATTGAGTGTTTATCGCACCACCCCAACCACCGAAAAAACCGACAGTGGTCATTGTGATTCCTATGGCCAGCCACAACATTCCATCAGCTTTTTCCGCGTAGGTCCTGACTGGTTTGTTCCGACCAACTTTTCGATTGTAAATCAGTTCAAACAGCCATCCTCCGGCAATGACCAGTCCCCAGTGGATCCATTCTGTCATACCGCTTATTTGATTTAGCGCAAGAATCCAACTCACTACCAAGGCAATAGAAATTAGGATTCCCCATACGATCAGGTGGTCACCGCTGGCACAAACATTCTTCCTGCTCTCTTCCACAATTTTCTTTATAAAAGCTAAATCGTCTTGGATTGTTTTATTTGTCATTTTTCCCTCTGTTAATAATACTTTATATTATAAAGTACTTTATATATACTCCAAGCAAAAAGTGGTAGTAATTAAAATATTGCGAGTTGCCGGATAAAAATAATCAAGTTTATTGAATGTACCGTTAAACAAACCGGGCAGGCCACTTTGAGGCGAAACAAGCCATATATCAGGTAAATTCCAATTATAATTGTAAATAAACCAAAATACATTGGTAAGCTGGGTTTAACCCAATCCAATGGTACACCCACCGAAGCAAAGGAATAACACAGCATGAACAAACTCCCAAAAAGTGCGTTGGGGCCCCCGCTAGTCGGCCATAGTGGGAATCAACGATTGAGGTACATTTGTCTGAATCCAATTCACAGAAGCGCGGTATCCACCACTGTCTATAGGATATCCACCCCCGATACACGCCATAGAAATAAAAAGAAAACGCCCCGCCGGCCAAAGCCAACAGGGCGCAAAAATAATAGAGATTTTCGCTCAAGCTACTGCTTCAGACAATATACAACGCCTTCAACGGTACCTAAAAACTTATCCACTTGGGAGTAAGTGTGAAACATGTATTCCATTTCTTCATAGGAATCCACAGGGTATGAATCTTCATCATAATCCCGCAGGAAGTTGGATTCCATTTTTACAACCATATCACGCATCACCTGTTTGGGCAATTCTTTTTCCCGAAGGAAATTAACTTGCAAGTTGAGCTGACCGTCGGATGTCATGTGAAATATCGGCAGCATACCAAAATCAGAATCACAACGAAACGTGAATGTACCATGGCCGTTACCCCGGCCCCAGGACATTTCACTGGCATGGTCCTCAGAAAATTCGATGATCCGTTCACCGATTTTGGCAATCTCAGGTGAAATCTTCCCAACTTCTTTGGCGCGATTTGCAAATAGCATATTCACTTCTTCATTTTCAGATAGGCCTATTACACACTTTCTCAAATCAATTCCGGCTCTTAACAAAACACCCTCTTCCAATCCATTCCCGAAGAGAGAAGTGGACCCCATAGGTTGGACACTTTTTTCACTTTTTAAGTTATAAAGATCTGCAGGGTTTTTCATTAAGCAGCCAATTCCTTTAATCGATGACCGGATGAACTTAAAAAAGCATCTAATCTTCCATCCGGAAGAAGATAAAAATCATATACGATATACCATAGGGCATTAATTTCCTCGGCCATGAGAAGAAAACGTGTTAGAGGTGATAATAATTTCAAAGCATATATATCCAGTTTAGGACGTCAAATATACGGAATTTTATGAATTATTGGCGCTTCTTTGCACCACAATAAATGCACTTATCTCCAGCCTGAACGTGGAAACCACATCCAGGACAATCCCATTCATCGGTTTCAAGATCATCGTATGCATCTTCCGCTCGGTTGGTTCTGGCTATCAAAATGACCACACCGATGAAAATGGTAATGATGAAAAGGAGTAAATAGAGTGAAGCACCCATGTGTGAATTTAGCAATTCTACGATTTTATTGGACAAAAATGATGAGTGCCTGTCTGTCGAAACAGTAGTATAGGCAGGAATCAATTCTACACCGTCTTTTTTATGAGTGTCCCCCGCAACGATTCGCAAACTCATCGTTGCAATTCTTTATATTATTTGAAGCAGAAAAATAATTCCATTCAAAACATGTACAGTCATACAAATGGGGCAGGCAACCTTGAGGCGAGTCAACCCATATATTAAATAAACGCCAACCAGAACCGTAAATAACCCCATATAGAATGGTATGGTCCATTCCACCCAACCCATAGGTACGCCGGCCAAGACATAAGTATAACCCAACAAGAACAGACTACCGACCAACGCATTGGGGACACCAATAATTCGTCCGAATTTGGAATCAACAATAGAAGTACATTCGCCTGAATCCAATTCACAAAAGTGCGGGATCCACCACTGTCTATAGGATATCCACCTCCGATACACGCCATAGAAATAAAAAGAAAACGCCCCGCCGGCCAAAGCCAACAGGGCGCAAAAATAATAGAGATTTTCGCTCAAGCTACTGCTTCAGACAATATACAACGCCTTCAACGGTACCTAAAAACTTATCCACTTGGGAGTAAGTGTGAAACATGTATTCCATTTCTTCATAGGAATCCACAGGGTATGAATCTTCATCATAATCCCGCAGGAAGTTGGATTCCATTTTTACAACCATATCACGCATCACCTGTTTGGGCAATTCTTTTTCCCGAAGGAAATTAACTTGCAAGTTGAGCTGACCGTCGGATGTCATGTGAAATATCGGCAGCATACCAAAATCAGAATCACAACGAAACGTGAATGTACCATGGCCGTCACCCCGGCCCCAGGACATTTCACTGGCATGGTCTTCAGAAAATTCGATGATCCGTTCACCGATTTTGGCAATCTCCCGTGAACATTTATTTCGCAAATCCTCTACAAACTGATCTTTAGTCCATTTAGACATAATTAATCCCTCAAATCTTAATATTTTGGCGCTAAAAGCGGTAAGAATTTAAGGCTTTTTTATGCCTCAGGTAAAGCCCTCGATTCCAAATATTTAATTTGAAATACCCGGGATCTTAATTCCTTCTAAACTAAAGGTGATTCTCATACGGTCTTTTATCCAATTCCAATCCTTGGCGGTTTTTTGTTCAACCTCCCAACTTTGGTATAAGGGAAAAATGATGGGACCAAATTGTAATCCTATAGTGGTATAGGTATCTTTGAAATCGTTGCCCCCGGCCACATCAATAAAAACGGGAATACTTGGATCGATATTCACCCCCCACGTGAATCCTGTCGACGAGAGCGGTAACCCATTTTCATCCGTAACCAGTCCTCTCGAAGCTGGTCCCCGCTGGATATATTGTTTGCTCAGAACCGCCATACCTGACTGGCCGGTTCGGTCAAAAACGGTGGTTGAAAATAAAGGATCAATACCACCGCTTAAGTACAATCGGAAATGTTTTGGAACATTTTTATTACTGAGAAAACCACCGGCCCAAACACGGACTTTTGTTCCGATTTTTTTCGTGAGTTTCAGGTTTATTTTTGTTTCGACACTTGCGGTGGAAAATCCTTCACCAAATCCCATTTTTGATTTTAAGCTAAATGAATTCCCGGGTTTCTTCAACTGCCAATCATGATCATATTTCAATTCAGCCACAGGGTAGGAACCGGAGGTGTACAGACTCGTATCAAAGGCCACTGAATCCAAACTGGAATAATTTATACGGGTACTAAAAGTACTTCTGGATTCATCTTCACCAAATGAGCCCGTATATGAAATATCAGCACCACTTTTACCTTCCAATTGGTTCACTTTAAATAAAAAGGATGATTTGTCAAAAACGCCGTTGGCTTCGAATTTTTTCTTGTGGCTGATCCCACCAACTAATGTCTGATTTTTAAAATCCCACATGGGTAATAAAGAGGTCGCGGATGTATAGCCGGGAGTCCCCCCTTTGAAAAACATGACACCGGGTGAAAATCCGTTGTAATAATTATAACTGAATAACCACGGGAAATAATTAATGTCATTATCATAATAGGTCGGTTGATCCCAAACCCAATGAAAATAAGTTTCACGGCGGGTGGCATTGTTTGACCGATCCACATCAGGCATATGCTCATCAGGATCAATAATGGCATACCATACATTTGCAGGTGCTTCTAAGGATGTTCGCCATTCGAAACCTTCCACCCAGCGCCGTTCTAATTCCTTATGCTTATCACCATAGAAAACAACTTCAACCGGTGTTTTCAAATCACCATTATTGGAGATAATAAAGCGATTCCTTTTTTTCTGAATAGAGAAATCAAGGTAATCAGTTGTTTTAAAAACACCGTCGAAATACCAGCTAAGATCTTTATCGGTATGCTTCTCAAATATCGTACGGACATCTTCAGGATAGGGATGTCTGAACTTCCAGGATTCATAGTAATCCTGCATGATTTCATCCATTTTCTCCTCGCCTAAATAGTGCTGTAGAAACCGCGTGAATACAGCCGTTTTTGAATAATTCTGTCCGTAATTCCCTCCCTTATATTCATCTGCTTTCAGACTCAAGGGCTGGGCCTTTGGACTTTTCGCTGAAGCGCTATACTGAAAATATTCAACCCAACTGAATTTCAAATTCTTAGCTACCCCCAATTTATCCTGAATGAATTCTGAAACAACGAACCGTTCATTCTGATCAGCATATTTATCCTGCCAATAGCGGATACAGGTATACTCATTGAAACCTTCATCCATCCAGGTATGGTATCGTTCATTACTGCCAAGAATGCCGTAAAACCAGTTATGGCCCACTTCATGCATAATGACCAGTTCGAGTAGAGCTATGCTGGGCATTGATGCGATCACGGTTATGTTGGGATATTCCATTCCGCCCCCGGCCGATAGGTCACCATCCACCGCGGTGATGTGATTGTAAGGGTAATCGCCGTAATAACGGCTGTACCAGTATCCGGAATCGTGAAGATATTCGATTGAATTTTCCCAGTTTGCGGCATTTTTGGGGAGGTAAAAGGACCACAGTGTCACCTTACGAGTAGAGTCAGCGAGTGATAACTCCCCCTTTTGGACGAGCCATTTTTTGTCCGCGAACCAGGCAAAATCATGGACGTGATGCTGGTGAAAGTGGAGTGTCTTCATTTCAACGACTGTTGAATCGGATTCCGCTTTTTTGCCCTTCCCTTTTTTATGGGATTTTACCCATTTTTTAAAATCTTCTTCGGGCATACTGTGAATCGAATCGGAAATGGCGGTTAATGAATCCAGCCAGGCATATTCCGCTTCACCATCCACCAAGTCACCGGTGGCCATGACGCGGTAATCTTTCGGTAAAGTAATCTTCACATCAAAAGATCCGAATTCAGAATAAAACTCCCCCTGGTTCAAGTATGGCATTGGGTGCCATCCTTTATGATCATAAACAGCCGGCTTCGGATACCATTGTGTCATTTCATAATGCTTGCCGGTGTGCCCTAATCTTGAAAAGACGTGGGGAATTTTGACGAAAAATGGTGTCTCAATTAAAATCGAATCATTGGGTTTCAGCGGTGAATTCAAATGCACCTTAACCACGTCAATCCATTCTTCGTGGTATTCCCAATCAACCGTTTGCCCATCCACGGAAAAATCCAGGCTGTCAATAAATCCCCGCTGGGTCGAATCAGATTTACCGAATCGTGATTTTTCCCCGGCCTGTTTGGCATAGGCGGTTGAATCATTTTTATAGGCGTTGGGCCAGATATGAAACCAGATAAACTCAAGCGTATCCGGTGAATTATTTTTATATATCAGTTTTTCATAGGCTGAAATCGTATGATCCGTATCATTTAGCGTAACCTCAATGTCATAATCGACATACTGCTGAAAATAATCTTTTTCCTGCGCGGAAATGATTGAAATGAGAAGAATAGGTAGAAGTATGCGGCGCATAAAAATTCCCTGGTTAATTGAATAAGAAATTAATTGGTTCTATAGACAATGAGACAGAAAAAAAGTTGTCAGTCTTTTAGAGCGCGAATCTTTGGTTTAACCTGGCTGAGAAGGGCCGGGAGAAAAGTGAGGTCTCCCGCTAAGGCGGACAAAATGGTTATGGCCGACAAGGAACCAAACTGAATAGTCGGGGTGAATTCTGAAACGGTGAGAACCAAAAATCCTGAAACCAAAATGGTGGTGGTGGACATCATAGCCACACCGGTGCTCAAGAGGGTGGCATCATTGGCCTGACGATAATGACGGTCCGCTTCGGCCAATTCCATGCGGTAACGCGTCAAATAATGAAGTGTATCATCCACAGCAATCCCAAAGGCGATGGCGAATGTCATGGCTGTGCTGGGGCGCAGAGGAATTTGAAAAAAGCCCAATACTGCTGCCATGATCATCATGGGAATCAAATTCGGCAGAATGGATATCACCGCAATTTTTACGGATCGAAATAAGAAAACCATCAAAATAGTAATTACACCAAAAGCAATCAAGAAACTGGTGGATAAATTTTTAACAAGGTAATTATTGGTGCGTAAGGCGAGAAAAGCCGTGCCTGTAACCTCTACGGTCAATCCATTGGGGACAATAGACGAAATAAAGTCATTAATTTCTTTTTCCATTTCAGCGCTGCGGCGTGAATCAATATCCATAATCTGGGCGGCAATTCGCAATTTGGTATAATCCACATTCATGAGCGATTCAAATTCACTCTCGTAGAGAAGCATATATTGTGAAATCAAATCACGGGATTTGGGAATCTTAAAATAGGCTGGATCGCCACCATTTATGGCGCGGTGGATCTCTTTCATATAATCGGAGACAGAAATGACTTTCCCAACTTCGGGGATTTGACCTATATATTGGGAAAGTTGATCCATAAATTTCAGGACTTCAACATCCTGGATATCCTGGTAGGGGCCGTCCTCATTCACTTGAATGATGATCTCAACCGGAAGCACTGCCCCCATTCGTTCTTCAGAAAAGTGCATATCATCCAGCAACGGATTCCCAGGGCGCAAATCTTCCAATAGTTTGGAATGGGGGTTCATCTGTACGGCCCCAAATATTCCGATGACTGAAATTAAAAGACCGCCCGTGATTATGCGTTTCGGATACGCCCTGACAAATATAATGATGCGGTTAATGATGCGCATCCGAAATCCGCGGGAATAGGCATCCAGCTTCGCTTCCGGTGTGCGCTGTAACACCATCAGGATGGAGGGGATGAAAAGGACTGTAATGATAAAAGCGAAGAAGACACCTGTTGCGGTGAAAATACCAAATTCTTTCACAATTTTTATATTGACAAATGAAAGGGCACCAAATCCGATGGCCGTGGTTAAACTGGTCAGAAATATAGCTGTACCGATTTTTTTCACTGTTTGAAATAATGCTTCCCTGCGATGGCCAACTTCTCTCAATGTATGAAAATATTTCACCATAAAATGTACCGAATCACTGACACCGATAATCATCAGCAGGGTTGGGATCATGTAAGAAATAATATTGATCGTGACACCTGAAGCAACCATGAATCCGAGCGTCCAAACGATCGTAAGACCTACAACGATCAATGGCAACAGCAACCCAACCAGGGATCGGAATAGCACCAGCAGCAGAATAATCAGCATTGCTGTAACGGGGACTAAGAACTTCACATTGTCGGCAATCATATATTGCACATAGCGCGTGCGGATTACCGGTAATCCCGCCTGGTGCCATTCCCAATCAACCATATTCTGTCGTTGATCAATCTCTTTTAAAATCCGCTCACGTCCTTCGTGTTCATTATAATCATGATCCACTTCAACCAGGACAGCAGCCACTTCACCATCTTCCGAAATAATATAATTTTTCACCAAATCTGAAGACATCATGCGATTTTTTGCCATGAGCAGTGAATCGGGAGAAACAGGAATCTCATCATATACCGGTTGCAGCAGGTATTCTCCCCCTTCCGTGAATAATTCAATATTGGTGAGGCTGGTTACGGATTCAACCCCATCAATCTCTTCCAGAGCTTCAACCACCTTTCTGTTTTTCACCAGGTTTTCATGAGAAAATGGATCATCCGATTCATAAATCAGAAATACCATATTATCGACGCCGGCAAATTCCTCACGGAATGTCATAAAACGGTCAATGACTGGATCATCATGGCTAAATAATTGTTCAATGGTAAAATCCATTTTCACGCTAGGCAGGAAACTGCCCAAAATGATGGTTACTGTTACCAAAAAGGATAAGGTATATTTGGGGTGATCCAGAAGTTTATGGATAAGGTGTTGTGTGGCCTTCAGCATGTGAGAATTTCAGGTAGGAAAAAGAGGGCGAATTTACTTTCTATTATGGATGAGAATGGGCGCAAAAAAAAGCCCCTTCTATCTTCGTTTCATTACGATAGATAAACCGGGGCTTTTTCTTAGTGTGTAAAGAATTTACAGTTTTTCAGCGTTTTCACTGAGGTATTCAGCAACACCTTTAGCTGAAGTTACCATTCCGGCATCACCTTTTTGCCAACCGGCAGCGCAGACTTGTCCGTTTGCTTCAAAGAACTGCAGCGCTTCGACGATGCGAACCACTTCATCCATGTTTCGACCGAGTGGTTCATCGTTCACGATCTGGTGGCGGACAAAACCGTTTTGATCGATCACAAAAGTCGCACGCATGGCAGCGCCGCCAGGGTAATAAGAATTACCACCGTCTGATTGAATGCCGTAAGCCTGGGAAATGGAATGATCCATATCAGCAGCCAATGTATATCCTAACTGCCCGACACCGCCTTTATTGATTTCTGTATTCCGCCAAGCGTAATGGGTGTGGTGTGAATCAATTGAAATGCCCACAACTTCGACACCGAGTTCGGTAAGTTTATCCATGCGATGATCCATGGCGATTAATTCAGACGGACACACAAATGTGAAATCCAGGGGATAAAAGAAAACAACGGCATATTTACCATCCCGCGCTTGGGTAAAATTGTAATCGCCTACGATGGTATCATCGGCCAAAACGGCTTGGGTGGTAAAATCCGGTGCTTGTCTTCCTACGAGTACACTCATGATTATTTCTCCTTTTTTATTTATTGATGCCGATTTCAGGCTGTTAAACCCAACCGACAATTATGTTTTTTGAAAAATTTTTACCTAATTATAATCCGCTTTAATTTTTTTTCGACCACGGATATATTTATCGGCATTTAATGCAGCAATCACACCTTCAGAAGCCGCAACAACCACTTGTTTAATTTCTCGGCAAAGAATATCTCCAACAGCAAAAACTCCAGGCACTGAAGTTTCAAAATTCTCATCGACAGATAAACAAAAATCTTTTGTAGTTTCGAGGGCCCCAGCTAAAAAATCTATAATTGGTTTTGATCCAGTTAAGTAAAGAAAAACACCATCAACTTCCAGTTCTTCACCAGACCTGAATGTGATAGATTTTACTGAAAATTCCCCGTTTACCTTTGCGATGCGCTTCCCATGTTGGATTACCAAATTTTCTTTCTCTTCAACTTCCGCTAAAAGATCCGGGTTAATTTCCAGTTTATTTTTGGGATTTAAGAGATAAACTGTTTTAGCAAACCTGGAAAGGACCAGTGCTTCTTCTAGCGCTTCTTCATTTGAACCAGCGACGGCTGTAACGGCATCTCGATAAAATGCCGCGTCACAGGTGGCACAGTAACTCACGCCCTTTCCAAGCAGCTCGTCTTCACCGGGAATCGATTTCGTTTTACCCATACCGCCTGTGGCGAGGATGAGTGCCTTCGATTCATACACGTCCCCTGTATTCGTATAAACTAATTTATTATTACTCCCTTCTAATCGAACGCCCTGAACTTTGGTCTTTTTGAATTCAGTCCCAAAACCCTTGGCCTGGTCCTGCATTCTTTTGAGCAGTTCTTCACCCGATAACACATCTGGAACACCGGGGTAATTGGCTATCTTATGGGTCATGCCCAGGGCACCCGCTGTTGTGGATTTATCCAAAACGAGTGTGTTAAGATTCGCTCTGGAAGCATAAATCGCTGCCGAAGCTCCAGCTGGTCCGCCCCCAATAATGATTATATCATTGGTCATTTTAACTTCTTTCTTTTTAAACAGGCTGTGCAGGATCCGCGAATTTTCATCTGGTAACTGGATATCTTGTTCTTGGTTCCGTTCTCTAACTTGGAAATCAAATCTTTATCATCAGTTACGATATCTTGTATGGTCCCGCACTGATCACAAATAAAGTGATGATGCACGGATGTATTACCATCATAGCGCACCACACCGCCAATATGATAGGCCTTAATAATATCGTGCTCAACCAATTGACCAAGGTTCCTATACACTGTACCTAAACTAATATTTGGGATCGCTTTTTTGGCTCGATGAAAGATCCAATCGGCGGTTGGGTGGGAACAGGTTTCACAAACAATTTTACGGATTGTTTCTCTCTGTTGACTAAATCGCATAGATGAAATTAATAATTATTAGTAATAATTCCTATTATTATTTAAATAATACTTTTAGAAATCAATTCTGGTGTAAATTTGCAGCAAGAATTTTATCAACTAACAAAGGAACAGAATTATGGCTGATTTTACATGTGAACATTGTGGTATGGGTGTAACTGGTTTGAAATGCGCGAAATGCGGCAAGGACCTAGTCCATGATCATATTACAAAAGACGACGGCACCCAGGTTGGTGTGGCCAAATGCCCCGATGGCTGTGGGATGATCAAATCCCCCATGTGCTGCGGTCACGATATGACTTGCAGAGTCGAAGGCTAAACCCATTATTAATCCTTGCGAAAGTCCTAGTCGCCCGCCGTAGCCCGCCTTCCAGAGTACTTGTACGGCGGACAGGCCTTGGCGTAGGTGGGGACCTTCGCAAGAATTTCTTTAACGGCATTTTATTTGAGGATATGGATTAAAATATAAATCTGGAGGATAAGGACCAGCACAGCAATCAGCGTCCGGACCATTTCCATAGTGTGATTATGCTTATCCAGCCAACGTTCCAATTTATGCCGATGGTGTTTTTTTTCTGCACTCATATACAATTCCTTTCTCTAAAATAAAAAAGCCCTCCGTTTTCACGAAGGGCTTTTTCAACAAAATCTAAATTAAAATTAAAAGCCCTGTACTTTTGCTGACTTCTTATAAATCTGAAATACAATGTGCCAGCCGAGGGCAACAATAATCATAAGCACTAACCAGTTGGTAGAGTCAGTCACACCAAAGTTTCCACCGGCCAAAGCAGTGGTATGCTGGTTGATCATAGTCCAGATCAAGGGCACACTCATATAGGTGTTATGCTTTGAACGCAGCCCAGCCAGTGCAACCATAGATCCGTCCGGCGCTTCGCCATTCTTGATGGCAGTAATGATCTGCTGCTGTGCCGGCCAAATCCGGAACCAGACATTGAAAGCCATATTCGTTCCAAAAAGAACTCCAAGATGGATATTGAATGAGCGGTAGCTGAAACCGGCCCATTCTTTCATGAGGTACACCACAGCACCCACCAGCACAAAACTAACAATGGTAATCACACGGACGTTGGAAGCAAGTCCACTTTTGTAAAGAAAGTCATAAAGAAAAACACCGAAGAAAGTGACGGCAATCATCACCAAGGCTTCGGCTCCCCAACTGCCGCCTTCATCAAAGGTAAGTCCGCCGTGGTAGAATACGACCAACAGTAGTATCAATCCGGTGAACCATGTCCAGGCGGCGCCCCAGCGGAAAAAGTAAAGTGTGCGCGGCATGAGTTCGGGGACGACCTTCTTCTTGGTGTCACCATCCATGGTAGCGACGACGTGGCCGTTAATCCAGTTGAAAAAATACAGCAAGCCGATCCAAAGGACGCCGGCAACAATGTGAAGCCATTTAAAAATGGGGTGAATGAGATCCATCAGTTCCTCCTAACGTGTAAATTTTTTTGGTTGTGAATCCGCTTAAGTTACGACCGGGTTTATTGATCTTTCAAGCAGAGGGATATGGAAATAAATCCGCCAATGATTTCACCCGGCCGTATTTATCCTTATAAATAACGTGTTCCCGCCTGAATTGGGTATAATTATTCAATTCGGAAGAGGCGGCTAAGGAATTCAATCCATCCCGCAGGGTGATCCCATATTTCAATACACGCCATTGTTTTTCATCGACTACCAATACCTTTTGGTGATTGGGATCCGTAGTGGTGACACCTGCCGGGCATTTATTAGTATGGCATTTCGGGGCGCCGATGCAGCCGACGGAGATCATCATACTGTGGGCGATATTGATCAGGTCCGCCCCCATCCACCCTAATTGCATCGGGCCCTCTGCCTGTTTCTGCCATTACCGGACAAAATGCGAATTTATTGTGAAAACAATAAAAGCATGAGAAAATGAATAAATCTTGTTCAGCTTTATAGATATTATATAGATTTATTGAATAGCCGTCTATGATGAAAAACAATTCAATTGAAAAATTTATCGAAGGAATGCCTAAGGCCGAACTTCATTTACATATTGAAGGCACGCTTGAACCTGAACTCATGTTCGAAATTGCCGGGCGAAACAACAAGAAAATAAACTTCGATTCTGTTGAAACGCTGAAAAAAGCCTACAACTTTAACAACCTTCAGGAATTTCTGGATATCTATTATGCCGGGGCAAATGTACTCATAGAAGAACAAGACTTTTATGATTTAACCTGGGCCTATCTAACCAAAATGCAAATCGCTGAATTAGCCAAAAACGGATTTAAATCCAGTTTATTTCCCAATGCGGATAAAGAGAAAATGGAAATTGGACAATATTATCAAAATAATTAGATAGATATGGATCATCAGAAAAAATTCATGCGGGAAGCCATCCGTTTATCCCTTGAAAATGTACAGAGCGGAAACGGAGGTCCATTCGGAACGGTTATCGTCAAAGACGGCAAAATCATTTCTCGCGGTGTAAATGAAGTCACAAGTTCCAATGATCCGACAGCCCATGCTGAAATAGTAGCCATAAGAAACGCGTGTAAAAAACTTGGCACATTTCAGTTAAATGACTGTGAAATATATTGCAGTTGTGAACCATGCCCCATGTGCTTAGGCGCCATCTATTGGGCCAGGCCGGCAAAGATTTATTATGCTAATACGAAGAACGATGCTGCTGACATTAATTTTGATGACAACTTTATTTACGGCGAGTTGGATTTATCCATCAGTCAGCGAAAACTACCGACAATCCAGCTTTTGCGGGATGAAGCTCAAGTGGCCTTTACGAAGTGGCGTGAAAGCACACATAAAATAGAGTATTAATGGTCGAGTTTATTCTAAATAATAAGAAGATAAGTACTGACAAACCTAACGGTTCGCTTCTACTTGATTTTGTACGTTATGACAAAAGTTTGACCGGAACAAAAATTGGATGCAGGGAAGGTGATTGCGGTGCCTGTACTGTCCTCATTGGTGAATTGATCAATGGGCAAATAAAATACAACCAAGTTACATCATGCCTAACACCTATTGGCAATGTCCAGGGAAAACATGTGGTAACCGTAGAAGGGCTTAACATGGAAGATTTAAGTCCGGTTCAGCAATATATGGTGGACGAAGCTGGAACACAGTGCGGCTTTTGCACTGTGGGTTTTGTTGTATCTCTATCCGGGTTTTGTCTATCTAACTCTGTTCCTTCTTATGAGGATGCCATTGCCGCCATAGATGGAAATATTTGCAGGTGTACCGGCTACAAATCAATCGAAAGGGCAGCACAGCATATTACCAATTCGTTGGCAGAAAAGAATACATCTAACACCACAAAATGGTTGGTGGAGCAGGAGTTCATTCCATCCTATTTCAATGATATCCCGAAACGATTGAAAAAAATAAATGCTAAGGTAAAGTCACGCCAAAATGGAACACTCGTTGGGGGCGGAACAGATCTATACGTTCAAAAATATGACCAATTGGTAGATCGGGATGTGGATCTGATTGCTGATGTCCCTGAACTAAGATTCACGAAGGTCCAAAACGGCGTTTGTTCTTTAGGCGGGGGTAACACCGCCACTGATATGCTGGAATCTGATGAACTTCAGGCAATATTTCCCCGACTTACTGAACACATAAAATTGGTGGCATCCTCACCGATTCGAAATATTTCCACACTGGGTGGCAATTTTGTAAATGCATCGCCCATCGGAGACTTTACGGCTTTTTTCCTGGCCCTTAATGCCAAAATCACTTTGACTGAAAATAATCAAAGCAGATCCATCTTCCTGAAAGAATTTTACAAAGGTTACAAAGACCTTGATAAAACTCCGGGTGAAATTATTTCAGCTATTTCTTTTGAAGTTCCAACCGGGAGTAGTCATTATAACTTCGAAAAGGTGAGTAAACGAATATTCCTTGATATAGCCAGCGTCAATACAGCTGCACAAATTTCCGTTTCAGATAATGTGATCACGGATGCGCATGTATCTGCAGGAGGCGTTGGACCCATACCAATGTACTTGGGCGAAACCTGCGCGTTCCTACGAGGGAAAGAACTTTCACCACAGGATATCAAATCTGCCAATGCAGTTCTTCAATCAGAAATTAGTCCAATCAGCGATGTGAGAGGATCAGCCGCTTATAAACGATTACTACTTCGTCAGCTATTCTATGCACATTTCATCAAATTATTTCCAAATAAAATAACCCTGGGCGCCCTAATATGAAAAACATCGATTCGAAAGGTCATGTTACCGGCAAATCCATTTATTTGGACGATATTCCCACTATTGAAGGGACGCTCTACGGGGTTGTTTTTGATTCACCACTGGCACACGGGCACATTGAATCTGTGGATTACACCAAAGCCCTCGCTTTATCCGGAGTCATTAAGATTCTTACACATGAAGATATTCCCGGTGAGAATCAAATCGGCGGCATTATTCCAGATGAACCATTATTCGCTACAAATGAGGTTCATTTCCAGGGACAGCCCATAGCCCTGATTATCGCCGAATCAGACCAAATTGCCTTCGAAGCTAGGAAGCTAATTGATATTACCATTTCAGAAAAGGAAGTCATTGTCGACCCCCGGGAAGCACAAAAGAAGAACCAATTGATCTTCCCACCCCGAACCTTTCGTTTGGGCAACACCGAATCAGCCTGGGGAAAATGCGCCTATATTTTCCAAGGACAAACCAATTCAAATGGGCAGGAGCATTTATATATCGAAACACAGGGAGCGTACGCTGTCCCCCTTGAAAATGGGAATATTCGAATTTCATCATCTACGCAGGGCCCCACTGCTGTCCAGCGAACAACAGCCAGAGTTTTGAATGTGGGAATGCACAAAATTGAAGTTGATGTGGTTCGTCTCGGGGGTGGATTTGGGGGGAAAGAAGATCAAGCCACGCCTTGGGGCGTTATGGCCGCATTGGGTGTCCATGTTTTGGATAAACCGGTCAAGGTAGTTTTACACCGCGTTGATGATATGCGGATGACGGGAAAGCGACATCCATACAGTTCGGATTACAAAATTGGATTTTCGGAAGACTTGAAAATCATGGCCTATGATGCTACTTTTTTTCAAAATGCAGGTGCAGCGGCCGATTTGTCGCCAGCGGTGCTGGAAAGAACGCTTTTTCATGCCACGAATTCCTACTTTATTCCCAATGTGAAAGCGACAGCTTATTCCTGTAAAACGAATTTACCACCCAACACTGCTTTTCGGGGATTTGGCGGACCCCAAGGTATGTTTGTGATCGAATCTGCTTTAGCCCATGCAGCAAGTGAGTTGGGTGTTTCGACCTACATATTGCAGAAAAATAATTTACTGGAGAACGGGAATGAATTCCCCTATGGCCAAATTGCCGATGGCGTTGGATTAACCCAAATATGGTCTGATATGGAATCGAAGTTTGATATCGGAACTGTTGAAAAACGAATCCATAATTTCAATTCGGACCATTCTGAAGTTAAAAAAGGGTTCTCTCTCATGCCGGTCACATTTGGAATTTCGTTTACCAAGACGCCCATGAACCAGGCTAGGGCTTTGGTTCACATTTACACAGACGGCAGCGTGGGCGTGAGTACAGGTGCGGTGGAAATGGGTCAAGGTGTCAATACCAAAATGCTTCAAATTGCAGCACAAACTTTTTCTATTGATCCAAAGCGCGTGAAACTGGAATCAACAAATACAACACGGGTTGCCAACACATCACCGTCGGCTGCCAGTTCAACCGCCGACTTAAATGGAAAAGCACTTCAAAAAGCGTGTAATGCTTTGTTAGAAAGACTGAAAAACAGGGCGGCCAATCATTTTGGCGTATCATCAGAAGATATCAAAATCAAAGATGAAGAAGTTTACTGCAAAGGAAATGCAACAGGAATGAGTTGGGATCAGCTTGTCTTTTCGGCATTTTTGGAGCGCATTTGTTTAACGGAAAATGGACATTACGCCACTCCAACCATCAATTTCGATCCAGAAAAAGAAAAGGGGCATCCTTTCGCGTATCATGTATTCGGATTGGCCTTAACTGAAGTAACGGTTGATTGCATTCGTGGCACGTATGAGTTTGATGCTGTGAAGATTGTTCACGATTTCGGGCAAACCATGAATCCAAGTGTTGACATTGGGCAAGTTGAAGGCGGCTTGGTTCAGGGAATGGGCTGGATGACCATGGAAGAACTTTCTTATGATCAAAAAGGGCAATTAATGTCCAATTCTTTGTCTACATATAAAGTACCCGATATCTATTCGGTACCGAAAGAAGTATTGATCGAACCGCTGGAAACAGAGGGAAGTGAGATGGCTATTCTCAAATCGAAAGCCGTGGGTGAACCACCCTTGATGTACGGAATAGGCGCTTACTTCGCCATCGAAAATGCCCTCCGAGCATTTAATCCAAATTTCAATTCTACTTTCGATGCGCCCTTTACTCATGAAAAAGTCCTCAATGGATTGTATGGTTCTCTGCATCCAAATCCTCTTGAAGAAGCAGAAAAAACAAAAGAATCCGAAACATCACCTCCCACCCTGGTTAAGGAATCCGTCTAAGTTGGTTCCTGACCCGATAAACAATTATTGGGAAACTGTCGCCTCTTTGTTGAGAAAGGGCCAAAATGTATTCCTGGCCATGGTGACGGAACATACCCTCCATTCACCCGGCACCACAGGCGCCAAACTTCTGGTGGCCAAAGACAGGGATCCTGTCGGGACCATCGGCGGTGGAATCATGGAATACAACCTGGTGAAACGGGCCGTGGACATCTTGGAAAAAGGAAATTTTACACCTGAAATCCAGACGCTCAGCCACCGAAAGTCTGGACCGGAAGAAAAATCGGGCATGATTTGTGCCGGAAAACAAACTAATCTGTATTACCTTTGCTCTCCCGACAGGGATGGTGAAACAGTCGAGCGAATTGTACATCTGTTAAAGCATAACCAATCGGCATTACTTTCGATCGATCCGTCGGGGATGGCCGTTCGGGAGAAACAACCGGATATCCACCAACCACAAATTATATTTTCTGATGGAGAGAATAATTGGCTGTATGAAGAACAACTTCTAAACTACAAACGAATCGCTCTAATTGGTGGAGGCCATTGCTCCCTTGCTCTATCCCGAGTGATGAAAAACCTTGGTTATGATGTTATTGTCTTTGATACACGGGAGAAGGTATCCACTGTCCGGGAAAATAGATATGCCAAATCAGTCCAAATCGTTGAAGATTATAAAGAAGCATCAACTTTGATAAATTATCCTGAATTGACATATGTTGTAATCATGACCACGGATGTGGCTTCTGATGTACAGGGATTACTGGGTGTTATGCATCATCCATTCCCTTTTATTGGCGTTATGGGAAGCCGGGCGAAAATAACTGAAATAGTCAAACGACTGAAAAGTGTGGGAATTTCAAAAGATCAACTGTCCCGGCTAACAGCGCCCGTAGGCATTCCCATGGCCAGCAATACACCGGAAGAAATTGCCATCAGCGTGGCAGCTCAGATTCTTCAAAACAGAAAACAAATCACCAACTAGATGTCACGTACCCCAGACTTTGCGATTACCAGCCAGAGAGTCGTCACTCCAGAGGGCGAAAAACCGGCGGCGATGTTGATTAAGGATGAAAAAATTTTGGATGTGGTGTCTGTTCAAAATATCCCGGAAGGATGCGCCACGGAAGATATGGGAAACGATGTGGTTATGCCGGGACTGGTGGATGCCCATGTTCATATAAATGAACCAGGGAGAACCGATTGGGAAGGATTTGAAACGGCAACAAAAGCCGCCGCATCCGGGGGCATAACCACCCTTGTGGACATGCCTTTAAACTGCATTCCCGTCACCACCACCGTCGAGGCGTTTCATCATAAAATATCTTCAACTCGAAATAAACTTTTTGTTGATTGCGGCTTTTATGGCGGTCTTATACCGGACAATCTTATGGACATTGAACCATTGGCAGAAGCCGGTGTCTTGGGATTCAAAACATTTATGAGCCATTCCGGGATTCATGAATTTCCAAAAGTGACAGAAAGCCATCTTCGGAAAGCACTACCTATCCTTACCAAAAAAGGGATTCCGGTTTTGGTGCACGCTGAACTTGAGAATGGCGTTGAACCTTCCGATGACCATCGAACTTATGAGAGCTTCCAGGCAACCAGGCCGAAATCGTGGGAAAATAATGCGATAAAACTTTTGATCCAGTTATGTAAAGAGTATGAAACGGCCATACACATAGTTCATTTATCTTCTTCAGATGTCTTACCTGAAATTGCGCAAGCCCGGGAAGATGGCTTGCCCCTTTCCGTGGAAACCTGCCCCCATTATCTCCATTTCGCCGCTGAAGAAATTTCGAATGGCGACACCCGTTTCAAATGCGCTCCTCCGATTTGGGACGCGGACAACCGAGAAAAGTTGTGGGTGGGACTACAAAAAGGCACGATCGATTTTATTACATCGGATCACTCCCCATGCACTCCGGAATTGAAAAAACTTGAAAAGGGAGATTTTCAAACTGCCTGGGGAGGTATATCTTCGGTCCAATTTACCCTTCCCGTTATCTGGACAGAATGCCGCAACCGAGGATTTTCCTTGACCCACTTGGCAAAATGGTTGTGCAAAGGACCGGCGAATTTTATTGGCAAAGGCCAAAGGAAAGGTCAAATTTCCCCTGGGTGTGATGCTGACCTGGTCTGCTGGGATCCTGACGCAAGGTTTGTGGTAGAACAAACAGCCATTCATCACAAACATAAACTAACACCCTACGAAGGTGAAAACCTTTTTGGCATTGTAAAAAAGACTTTTCTCCGTGGGAAAAAAGTCTTTGATGGCGGACATTTCACAAGCGCTCCCCTTGGACAACCTCTATTCAGAAACCATGAAACATAAATCCAGACAAAACCTCGCCGATCTTGCTGCAGAAAAAAATGGCGGCCGGACCCTGATTGCCAGTGATGAATTCTTTGCACCGAAGGAAAACCTACTTAAGCCCGGAAGGGGGGAATTCATTCCTGACAAATACACCGACCGCGGTAAATGGATGGATGGATGGGAGTCCCGCAGGAAAAGAACCGAGGGGCACGATTGGTGCATCCTGCGTCTCGGGCAACCGGGTGTGATAAAGGAAGTAGATATTGACACCAATCATTTTATGGGGAATTTTCCATCACATGCATCGGTGGATGCATGCCGCATTCCTTCCATTACACCATTAGGTAACATTTTGGATAAAGTTGAATGGATTGAAATTCTCTCTAAGGTTGAACTCAATGGCGATTCGCAAAACCGATTCGCAATCCAGAATGATGCTTCTTTTTCTCACCTTCGACTAAATATTTATCCCGATGGAGGTGTAGCTCGTTTCAGGGTTTTCGGACACCCTGATGACAACTTAAATGAAAGTAATTTAACCGATGCTGCGGCCAAAGAGAATGGTGGTGAAACTCTTGCTTGCAGTGACATGCATTTCAGCAATATGGATAATTTGATCAAGCCTGGCTTTGGAATCGATATGAGCGATGGTTGGGAAACGAAACGGCGGCGAGGCCCGGGACACGATTGGGTGATCCTCAAACTTGGTTTACCTTGTTCTATTGAGCGAATTGTGGTGGATACTCTACATTTCAAGGGAAATTTCCCCGATTCATGTTCCCTTGAAGGATGTTTTGAGCCCCAAGCAGATAGAGATTCTATTCTCAGAGACAATATGGATTGGAAAGAAGTGCTGCCTGTATCGAAACTTTCTGGTAACCAGGAAAACATTTTTTCAATCGACCCCAATCAGACAGAACCACTCACCCATATTCGATTTAATATTTTTCCCGATGGGGGTGTTAGTCGATTGCGAATAATGGGCCGTCCTTTCTCATGATGACAAACAACAATTTTAATGTTATTTTTTTAAAACGATGACGCTTGATGCCTTGAATACATTTCCAGATTCTGAAGCTTTAGACCAGTTTTCGATATGCTGTGGCGCAACGAATTGGGCCGAACAAATGACCACATCCCGCCCTTTTCATTCTAAAGATGCGCTCTTCAAGGCGGCAAAAGAAATTTGGTTTTCTCTTAACACGGATGATTGGCTGGAGGCATTTTCCCACCATCCAAAGATCGGTGATATGGAATCCTTGCGGAAAAAATTCCAGAATACAAAATTATTGTCTGAAAAGGAACAATCAGGAATTCATGGAGCGGACGAGGCCATCTTGGAAAATCTGGCAGTATCAAATCGATTGTATGAAGATAAATTTGGATATATTTTTATTGTCTGTGCGACAGGAAAAACAGCCAAAGAAATGTTAGCACTTTTAAAGGAAAGACTGACGAACGAACCAAACGTTGAACTGTTGATCGCTGCAAAGGAACAAAATACGATCACCCAACTCCGATTAGAAACACTCCTGATGCCATGACCTCATCCCTTTCTCCCGATATTATTAACAAAATTACTGCACGTCTCCAGGAAGCCAATACTGTTTTTAACACAACTCACCCTGGCGAATCTACAGCAAGACAACCAGTCCACACGGTGTATGGTGGCGCACACATTTTTAAAGAAGGAACAGCACAAAAAATGGGGACGGCTGCACTTAATCACCTGAAAACCTATGCCCCAAGTTTTGTTGATTTCGCAAAAGCGTTGGAATTAAAAGGGCATGAATACCTCCCGGAATCAGACGTGGAGATTACCGCCCTAACAGATCAATTGGACAGAGATCCGAAAGCAGTTCGAGAAAAGAATGAACCGGCATTTTTTGCCTATACGGTGTACCAGCGGGTGCTGGATAAATTGAATCGCGAACCGGTAGAGGATTTTCGAATCGACTTTGAAGATGGGTACGGAAACCGGCCAGATAAAGAAGAAGACATGCATGCTGTAATGGCCGCTGATGAAGTGGCAAAAAGCATGACAGAAAATTCACTCCCGCCCTTTATCGGCATCCGCATTAAACCCCTGACAGAAGAACAAAAAATTCGGTCGATCCGAACCCTGGATCTGTTTATCACTTCCCTTTCGAAAAAGACAAAAGGTAAACTTCCAGATAATTTCGTTGTCACGCTGCCTAAAGTAACCATTCCAGAGCAGGTTTCCGCTTTGGTTCATCTGTTTGATTCCTTGGAAGAAAAAACCAGCCTTCCCGCCGGTTCGCTCAAAATGGAACTGATGATCGAGACACCCCAATCCATCCTGGACAGCCATGGGAATTCGACCTTGCGGACACTGGTGGAGGCGGCTGAGGGCAGATGCACAGGCGCACACTTCGGAGTTTATGACTATACTGCTTCTGCCAATATCACGGCAGAACACCAATCTATGACACATCCTGTTTGCGACTTTGCCCGGCACATGATGCAAGTCGCCTTGGCGGGAACAGGCATCCACCTCTCCGACGGTGCGACCAATATCATGCCCGTAGGACCACACCGGCCAACGGAAGAAAATCCATTAACGGAAAGCCAGTTGGCAGAAAACCGGAATGTTGTGTATCATGCATGGCGATTGAATTTTTCCGACATTCACCATTCATTAAAACATGGATATTACCAGGGGTGGGATTTACACCCGTCCCAGCTTCCACTTCGCTATGCTGCCGTTTACTCTTTTTTCCTGGAAAGCTTGGCTTCCACATCCCACAGGTTGAAATCATTCATGGAAAAAGCGGCCCAGGCCACCCTGGTCGGTGGGGTCTTTGATGATGCGGCCACGGGCCAGGCTCTCTTAAATTATTTCCTCCGGGGAATCAGTTGCGGCGCCATTACGGAAAAAGAAGCTGAAGCTACGGGACTTACACTAGAAGAAATTCGGACACGTTCATTCAAAATGATTTTGCAAGGGAGACAATCATGAAAAGCCCAATCACAACCCATGTTCTGGATACGGCTCAAGGACACCCGGCAGCAAATATTCCTGTGGTGTTAGAAGTGCAGCGGTCACAGGATTCGTGGGAGACGGTGTGTGAGGGCCGCACCGATACCGATGGCAGGATCAATAATTTCTCCGTTGATCTTGACGCTTTTTCACCGGGAACATATCGGTTATCTTTCAATGTTACTTCCTATTTCCAATCCCAAGGTGTGAACAGTTTCTATTCGTTTATTCCAATTGTGTTTACTTTGGATGATCCTGATTCTCATTACCATGTGCCTTTATTATTGAACCCATACGGCTATTCTACATATAGGGGCAGCTGATAGAAATGGAATGGTATAAAATACACGAGATTCTTAACCTGCTATTTCGCTGGTTTCACATAATAGCCGGCATCAGTTGGATTGGACAAACTTATTTATTTAACTGGATGGAAAAAACGCTGCCCAAAGAAATTGATCCAGAGGCTGGGGATAACGTATCCGGACAACTCTGGATGGTTCATGGGGGCGGTTTTTACCTCGTAGAAAAACAGAAAACGCCCAAGATCATGCCCCGGACACTCCACTGGTTCAAATGGGAAGCGGCCCTGACCTGGATCAGCGGCATGTTTCTGCTCATTATTGTCTACTATATGGGCGGACTTATGCTTGAGCCGGATTCAGAAATGTCTGAATTAACGGCAAGTTTTATTGGGATAGGCGTGTTGATTATAGGATATGTTGCTTATCAACTTTTATGGTCTTCTCCCTTTGGGAAAAATGAAATAGTGGGTTCCGCCATGTCCTTAATTTTGATCATTGCCCTTTTCATTGGACTCGATCAATTATTCAGTTCCAGGGCGGCTATGTTCCATATTGGTGCCGCTTTCGGTACGATTATGGCAGCCAACGTCTGGATGATCATTCTTCCTGCACAACGGAAGATGATTGCGGCAGTTGAAAATAAGGAATCACCCGATATGACCCTTGCTGCCAAAGCTAAGCGTTGTTCAAAACACAATACTTATATGTCAGTCCCGGTCATCTTCATCATGATTAGTAGTCACTTCCCAGTTACAACCTATGGGAATACCCACAACTGGCTTATCCTTGGAGGATTTATTCTTATTGGTTGGCTGGCTGCTAAGTGGATGAGAGGCTGATCCAAAGGCCACATCCAGAGTAGTATCAAGGTGAAAAATCCCTAGACCTAATTTGACCGTACTTTATCTTCTCTGTCAAACATTTATTGAGGAAACCCTGACCCCATCGATTCATTAAAATAACGAGTTCTGTCCAGAAGGAGTTTTTATAAAACCGGCGGTTAGAAAAATTTGTGTCTAAATGCCCCGTAATTCAAAAGAATGGGCAACACGATCAATGGCCACTGAAAAGGCAGCCATTCGTAGTGAAATATCCTTTTGGTCGCAGAGTTCCGCTGTTTCATTGAAGGCATCCACCATTTTCTTTTCCAAGCGTTGATTGACTTCCTCTTCCGTCCATTTAAACTGCTGCAGGTTTTGAACCCATTCAAAATAGGAGACAGTTACACCGCCGGCATTGGTGATGATATCGGGCATCACATTGACTCCGCCTTCAAATAATATATCAATCGCCGGTGGTGTTAAAGGTCCGTTTGCAGCTTCGATGACCCATTTGCAATTGAGACTTTCCGCATTCATTTTGTGAATCACACCTCCCAAGGCAGCCGGAATCAGAAAATCGCATTCCAAATGCAATAGGTCATCATTTGTGATAGGCTGCCCCTGACCACAATTTTGCACTGTGCGATGTTCATAATTATAATCGAATAAGGTCTGAACATCAAAGCCGTCCGGTTCGTGGAGTCCGCCATGAACATCACTGACAGCAATAATTTTACATCCCATTTCGGACAGGAATTTTCCCGCATAAGAACCCACATTGCCGAAACCCTGAATAACGACTGTTGCACCATTTAAATCCAAACCATAACGGTTAGCAACTTCCCGGGTGATGATCGCCGTCCCTTTGCCGGTCGCTTCCTCGCGACCCAAACTACCGCCAAGGTTTATCGGCTTACCGGTTACGATTGAAGGTGTATGTCCATGATGTTGACCATATTCATCCATGAACCAGACCATAACTTGTGCATTGGTATTTACATCCGGCGCCGGAATATCTTTATTGGGGCCGATTATAGGATCAATCCCCCTGAAAAACCGACGAGAAACTCTTTCTAATTCGCGGACGCTATATTTGGCCGGATCAATGCAAATACCTCCCTTCCCACCGCCATAAGGAATATCCACTGCGGCCGTTTTCCAGGTCATCAATGCAGCGAGTGATTGAACCTCATCCATATCCACTTCATGGTGATAACGAATGCCGCCTTTGTATGGCCCCCGGGAATTATTATGCTGGACACGGTATCCTTTTAAAACTTCAATTGAGCCATCATCCTTACGCAAGGGTACTTCGACCATCAATTCCCTGTCGGGCATTTTAAGGGATTCACGGACATCTTCTTTTAGACCCAAGAAATCAGCGGCCCGGTCAAATTGGTCGTCGCTGGCTTTGCGGTTATTGACTTTTATATCCATGGGATATCTCCTTTTAGTTTATTTAACTATGAGGATTGGACACTGGCTTTCTTCCATCACCTTTAAGGGTTTACTTCCCTGAAAGAATTTCTTGAGCGGATTCCGTCGGGATGAGCCCATCACAATAATATGATTATCGCTGGCTGCCTGGGTGATCACTTCGGAGGGATCTCCTACTTTAAACATATTTTCATATTCGATCCCACTCCGCCTTAAAAATTTTGCCGCCCGTTCAGCAGCTCCGCGGTAGCCCTCACCAAAATAATCCTTTTTACTGACGGTCAGGATATCCACACCTATATTAAAGGCCTGGGCCACACGAATACCATATTTCACTGCTTTGCGTGTCCCCGGGGAATCATCTACGGCCAATAAAATACGATAGGATTGATCTGGGTCAAACTTATTCACAACAAAAATGGAGCTATCGATGTATTGCACCAAATCATGGGCCATGCGCCGTTTCCTGCTACCCCCAATGATCGTCACATTGTAGCGGTAGGTTTGTACTTCATCCCGCAATTCTGGTATGATTTCCCCATTTCTCAGAATCAAATTCACATCTTCGCATACGGTTCCCTTAAGATATACTTCCGACCGAGTTCCACCCGTATCGACCAATGTATTCTTCGGGAATCCTGCTTCAATATGGGCTCCTTCGATGAATTCTTTTTCAGCAAGGTATTCAAAGGCCCACTCCAATACATCAACACCGGGACGGTCAAAATCCCAGGATTCCATCCGCTCTTGGGCGAGGCCAACAACTTTAGTACTGAATTCACTGACCTTTTCACCCACATCAACGATGGTTGTGGACGCATTGAATGCGCGAGCGACTTTCATACCGACGCTCAAGGTCGGTCCGGAATATTCTCGACTACTGACTGCAATTAGAATTTTCATATCGATTCAATTTTAAACCTATTTTAACTGAAAAACAGCCAATAAGTATTGGCATAAAGGACCAAAAGAAAAATGGAAACTAATCCCATTTTCCAACCCACTTTTAGAAAATCCCTGGCTTTTACCATACCGCTGGAATAGACAATGGTGCAGGCCGGCGCGGCCACGGCGGTAAAATATCCGAAGGCTGAGGCGATGGCCGTGACCAACCCGGCATGCATCGTATCCGATCCGATATTCATTGTAATCGGCCCCAAAACCGCCACCGTGGCAGAACTGGATAGTACATTGGCCATGGCCGTGGTCATGACCGTAACCAATATATCAGCGATGAAAGGGAATGTATTTAATACCGGACCAACAAAATCAACGATTGACCCGGCCAACCAATTGGCGGCCCCGGTGGACTTGATATTTGATCCCAGGGAGATGGTAGAGCCAAACAGGATGATAACCCCCCAATGGGTGTTCCGATTCAGGTCTTCCCATTTTACAAATCCAGCTACGAGATACAACAGCACACCGGTCAAGGCGATGGTCCCCAAACCCACGGATTCACTGAACAGTACCCATCCGACGAATACCAGAAAAAATATGAATGCGGCGACCGTATTCCGTCCCGTCATTTCAGCGGATTTAGCCACGTGGACGACCAGTTTCCTGACACCGCTATCCAAATGGACAAATTCCGGTACAAAATTTTTCATCAATAACCAGGACACAACCGGAATTTGGATCAATACCAAGGGATAAATACGCATCATCCATTCCAGGTAAGAAATAGACATATCCGCACCCCGTAGATAATCCATCATAATTACATTTCTACCGCCGCCCGATGGTGTGCCTATGGAACCCACCAAAGCACCATAGGCAATTGAGAACAACAACACAGCCGATAGGTTTTGAACTTTTTGATTCTCTTCTGATGTATAATGAATAAGTGTCATACCGATGGGCAGCATGATCGCTGCGACTGTGTGCTCCCCAATGAAGGATGCTAAAATTGCCGATATGGCAGTAAAACCGAATACAATATTGCGTGTTTTATTACCGGTTAATTTGATAATGCCCAAGGCAATCCGCGTATCCCAACCCTGTTTTACGATCGCTACCGCCAACATGAGTGATCCCATGATAAAAAATACCGCATCATTCATAAATGATTTGGCAATATCGTTGGCAGACCCAATACCAAAATAAACTTCAGAAATGAGGATATACATGGCAATGGCCGGTAAGGGAATCGGCTCGGTAATGATCAGCATCAAGGCGGTAATGACGATAACCAATGTGCGATATCCCTCGTTCGTTAGGCCTGCCGGTGTGGGAATCAACAGCAGGAGCATCCCGATGACCATGGTAATCAAAAACCATTTTTTCTGGGTAACCCAAAAGAGGAAATTGGTCAGGGATCGGTGTGAAAAGCCTAACATAGAATATTACAATTTAGCATTATTGACAGTTTAGTGGTCACATTTACTCGGTATCCTCGAACCGTCTTCCAATATCGCCCATTTCCAGATAGGGACATGTTTTTTGAGTTCTGTTATAAAATAGTCCATGGCATCCAAACCTTCCCGCCGATGCTTGGACCAAATAACCACATGGATGCTGGTTTCTCCAACCTTGATATTCCCAATGCGGTGTTTGCAGAATAGGTCATGGATGGGGTAATTTTTTGTTGTCTCTCCAGCCAACTGTGTTAATTCAGATTCCGCCATACCTTCATACTGCTCATATTCCAGTGAAGTGATATTTTCACCATTCTCCGTTGCCCGTACCCGGCCGTTGAATACTAATTCAGCGCCATCCTGCTGGCGGGAATCATCGGATGGAAAAGGAGTAATAGGTCCGTTGATTATCTCTATTTTAATCATTTATCCACCCTGCACTGGTGGGATGAATACCACTTCATCCCCATCATGCAATTCAATTGATTTAGTGATATAGGATTGGTTCACAGCAGTTCTCAGGACAATCCCATCGAGCTTTCCCTTGGCCATTTCCCGAATTTTATCTTCTAAGGATTGAGTTGATGCCCCCTCCTCGAGTTCCAATTTCAATTCCTTTTCTTCAAGGGCATAGCGCACAAATGAAAAACATTTTATTTTTATTTCCATCATAAACTTTTCCATGGCAAAATATTTACTGAAATCTTATCGCCAGAATTCAATAGTCCTTCTCCCGGAACAGCGGATAAAATGCAATTTGCACCAATTGCCGATGTGAGCATATGGGAGCCTACTTTTGTTGCCGGTTTGCAAAACAACTGGTCATTTTCGATCCAGGCTTCACCAAACAGAAAACGTTTTTTAACGGATTCTCTTGGGAAGGATTCAGTTAAAATTCCCGTCACTTTTTCTGTCTCACCTGTTCCCATCATCGTTTCCAAAGATGGCCATACCCATTCCATGAATCCAATATAGGATGATACAGGATTCCCCGGCAGTCCAAAAATCAATGTATCTTTTCCTGTGCCAAAAAAGAGTGGTTTCCCCGGCTTTTGGGCGACTTTCCAGAAATGTTCTGTCACACCCAATTCCATGAAAACATCCCGCACATAATCGTATCGTCCCATGGACACACCCCCGGATGAGATGATTACATCACAGGATGACAAGGCATCCGCTAAAAATTGGCGAAGTGACCCTTTATCATCCTTGATCACATCCCGCATGACCACTTCGGCTCCGGCCTTCTCGGCTAATTCTGAAAATACATATAGATTGGAATTGTAGATCTGTCCCGGTTTTAATGGATTTCCCGGTTCTACCAATTCATTACCCGTTCCGAAGATGGCAATCCTTGGCTTTTCCGACGCCTTCACCTGATTAATCCCGAAAGTGGCCAATGTCCCGATCTCACTGGCAGTGATTCGAACTCCTTTTTGAATCAGTACATCTCCGGTTTGGATTTCTTCCCCTTTTTTTCGGATATGTTTCCCAGGTTTGGCTTCGATCATAATCTGAACGGTTTCTTTATCTGAAAACCCACTGGAATCTTCCACCATGATGATAGCATCAGCTCCTTCCGGAATAGCTGCACCGGTCATACATTGGGCACACTCACCGGGACCAATTGCTACATCTGATGGCGTACCTGCGGAACTGACACTTACCATTTTTAATTCAATCGGATTTTCTTTTGATGCGCCATTTGTATCTGCTGCTCGGAGGGCAAACCCATCCATGGCAGAATTATCAAACTGCGGCATGGGAAAAGTGGCGACAATATCTTGTGCAAGAACACGATTTCCTGCATCCTTTAATGGAATGGATTCGGATTCCAATTTGAAAATGTGCTCTTCGATGGTTGATTTCGCTTCACGTACGGATATCATAAAATTTTCCTAAATAAGAAGATGATGGCAATGATGATCACGGTGCCCATGACTTTCTGAATGGTTTTGGCTTCGAATTTGAGGGCTCCATAATATGAACCGGCAAATCCGCCGACCACCACGGTGCCAATCAATGGGAAAATAAAATCAGGATCAAATGTGCCAATTTGAAATCTCGCCAAAAAACCCGCCAATGAATTCACCCAAATAAACATGGCCCCTGCCGCGGCTGCTTCTTTTTCTGTCCCGAGTCCGAACATGATGATTAAAGGAACGAGATAAATTCCCCCACCGATTCCAACTGCCCCTGCGATAAATCCAAGGACAGCACCCAATCCAATGATCAAAATCCATTTTTGTCCACCGGATAGTTGAAATGACAGGGTTAACCCATTGATGATATAGATTCGGATGGCCACCAAAATTAAAGTGGTGATCAAAATGACCTGGAAAATGAATTCGGGCATATTCAGTGAACCAGCGAAATATGCCATTGGTATGGACGTTATCAAAAAAGGTCCGATCAATTTCAACTTCCCATGACCTTTCCGCCAGAAATTGACCATACCAATGAAGGTTACCACCAAGTTCAATGTGAGTGATGTGGTGGGAATCATGGTATAACTCACACCCAGGATCGCCATGAGTGCTGTGTAAGATGAGCCACCCCCTAATCCTACGGATGAGTAAATGAAGGCCACGAAAAGAAAAAGAATTGGTAATAGAAATTCTGTCATCTGTTTAATGGAGTGTTGGAGTAATGGAGCATTGTTTTTGAGTTAACTTCTCCATTAAAACAATTCTCTATATAATCCTTTTTCTCTGTGTCTCTCTGTGAACTCCGTGTCACAACTCTTTGTCTCAATGTTTTTCCCCCTTCATCATGTGGAATGAATGAAATATGGCCGGAATTAACACAGAAACCGCATCATTCGCCGCACCGGGACTCCCGGGCAAACAAATGACGATAGCACCATTTACAACACCGGCAGTCAATCGAGACAACATAGCCGTTTTCACCTTTCCACGGCCATAAGCATGGAGTGCCTGTTCAATCCCTGGCAATTTTGATTCAAAGATTTTTTCTATGGTTGGGATGGTGAGATCCCTTGGACCAAGCCCCGTTCCTCCCGTAGTTAAAATGAGTTCAACACCAGAATCAATCCACTGATGAATGGTGGGTACCATCTGATCAGATCCATCTTCAAGCACAATTCGGTATTCAACTGCGCAACCGGAATCTGAAAACCCGTTGGCTAATATTTCACCTGATCTGTCTTCATTTTTCCCTGCTACCACGCTGTCACTTAATGTAATCACACCGATCTTGGGCCGGTAGTCTGTGGCATGGTCTGATTTTCCCCCCACTTTTTTAACCAATTTTATATCGCCAATCTCCATGGATTTATCCACCGCTTTACACATATCATAAATGGTGAGCGCTGCGGCAGAAACGGCGGATAGGGCTTCCATTTCCACACCGGTGGCTTCTTTTGTTTTCACAGTTGAATGTATCAAAATTGAATCAGCTTGAACGCCAAATTCAATATCTACAAAAGACAAATTCAATTGGTGACACATGGGAATTAATTCTGCTGTTTTTTTTGCTGCTTGGATTCCGGCTATCTTGGCCGTGGTGAGTACATTTCCTTTCGGTAATGCATCATCCTGAATGGCAGATATAGTATCGGGTTGCAGGGTTATTTTGCCTTCTGCTTGTGCCATTCTTACGGTAGTTTGTTTATTGGTCACATCGACCATTTTAACATTTCCCGATTGATCTAAATGTGAAAATTCACTCATAGTTTTTCCCTTTTAAAAAGCTGATATACCATTTCGTTGACTACATCACTTTTAGGATTTACTGAAGACTCCTTTAGAATCTTGACCTGTTTTAAATATAGATTAATTATTTTGAAATTGTCATTCAAATTGATGATTGGTTCAGTCTTTTCTAGAGCAGAAAGAGATTCTGGTTTTAACTTAATGATAGGTGAATAAGCATTTGTAAGAATACAGGCTGAAAAAATCAGAGAAGAGACAGTTATGGTTGGTAGAATTTTTTTCATTTTGATTCTTCCAAAAACTGTTTACGGGTACTTTTTGATTGTATCATCGCCATTCAGAAATAATACGTCCTTTTCCTTGGATTTTATTATGTCTTTCAGCAAGGCAATTTTCCCAACCCGACGGGAACGAATTATCAGTGATGCCTTCCCTGAATCCGAATTTGAAGACACTTTATTAAAAATGTTTTGTCTGTATTTCATAGTAATTCCGTTATCATAATAAAGAAATTTGCATTAATTCCATAATTATAATACAGTATTCCCGTCTAGTTTTACCATCCAAACGGTAGTCACCATATGGGTAACATCCACCATTTTTACTATTCCCTGTTTATCTAAATGTGAAAATTTGTTCAAAATATTTTATCCGTGTTTCTCTGTGAACTCTGTGTTACAAAATTCTTATCCCCCATTTTCTATGCTCCATCTTCCATCTTTTCACCCCCCAATTTGCGTCATTGATTCCCGGTGGGCGCCATTATGCTGTTGAGCAGCCCAACCATCCACATGTTTGTTCAAAAATGATCCTGTAATCATGGATCGAATGGTTTCATCGGATGCCCCATCCCGCATGGCATCGCGCAAGTTGGTCTCGTCCTGACTGTAAAGACAGTTCAATAATTTGCCATCAGCGGTAATTCGAATTCGATTACAGGTACCGCATAGATTCCTTGAATAGGCCGGGATGACAGCAATCTTCCCTTTAGCGCCATTCATCCGAAAAATATAATGTTCTGTGCTGGACCCATCCACCGGTTGGAGTTGATCGGTTTGTTCATGAAGATCTTCTACAATGTGTTCTGCCCGATAAAATTTTCCTGTTTTCCAGATTTGGTGAGAATCAAATGGCATCAATTCAATGAACCGAACTGTGATATCATGATCCATGGATAGATGTGCAAAATCCAATAATTCATCATGATTGAAAGCCCGCATGGCTACCACGTTCAATTTGATGGATGGAATTTTAGATTGAATCGCTTCTTTAATATTTTTAAAAACTTTTTCAAATCCATCCCGTCGGGTGATTGATTTAAATTTTTCAGAATCCAATGTGTCAATGCTGATATTGATTCCCGATAATCCCGCCTTTTCTAAACCATTTAGGTGTCGATCTAATATCATCCCGTTTGTTGTCAAATGAACCGATTCGATACCATGAAGATTTTTTGCAAAACCAACCAATTCACAGATATCTTTCCGAAGCAGTGGCTCTCCCCCGGTGAAACGAATCTTGGACACACCCAAATGTACGAACAGAGTTAGAACCCGTTTTATTTCATCTCTGGAAAGAAGTTGAGTTTTTTGTCGAAATGGGATGCCTTCTTCCGGCATGCAGTAGATACAGCGGAGATTACAGTATTCGTTTACAGCAAGTCGAAGGTAATTGAATTTGCGATTGTGTCGATCGACGATTGTGGGATGCGCAGGTGTGACGCTGCGATCCATGGGTGGATGAAGTTGTCTTATATTTTCCATTCTTATTCCAAGTCACCCTGTCAGCCAGTTGGCGGACAAGGGTCGGGAGCAAATGATGTCGTTTCCAACATCACCGTACCGGCCTTTCACCCTATTATCAAAACGTAGGTGATTCGGCTAAAGAATTCGGATAAATTTATCCTATTTTTTATCTAAATAAAACTGATTCTTTTGGGGCGTGAGTGGTCTGCCCATCCATAAGGGTCGGCGAAGTCCATCGGGATGGGTTTCTTTTTCCTTGGCCCAATCATTCCATTTTTTGAAATGTTCAAATGATTTATTCGTATCCACGAAAATATCCCCATATTTCTCATGGGGATTTGGTTTGGAGATGCTCACTTTTTGCAGCCAACAATGGGCCCCGGAAATAGGATCGGGATTGGCTGCATGGGTGATATTCTGATGAACGCCACCATCCCGCCACCAGATACGATTCGTGTCTGGATCGTCTGTTTTCCACGGTTCAATGCCAGTCACCGTTTCCATCTTCCATTTTCCATTACCCATATTCTGGATATCCACCGTATTCGTCATAAACCGGTTGCCTTCATCTTGCTGACGACGCCAGCGACCAATATGATGGGAGCATGCAACCACGCCGGGCTTGATGGCTTCTGTGACCCAAACCTTGTCCACGAACCAGCCGATCTCGGTAGTGATTTTGAGTAAATCTCCATTATCCACGCCGAGTCGATATGCATCTTTGGTATGAATCCAAATGGGATTTCTGTGGGCAATCTCTGTAAGCCATTTTGCATTCGCAGAACGAGAATGAATATGGGTTGGTAACCTGAAATTTGGAAGTAGGACACAGTCATTTTTATCTGAATTCATATGGTCTAAATGAACGTGGCTCTTAATTCGATATCCCGGTGTGGCGTGTTCAGGATACCCAAAATCCACCATCGTTTGGGAGTAAATCTCCTGCCGTTTAGACGGTGTGGGAAATCCGGAATAGTTCTTCCCATCGACTTGAATTCCTACAATATTTCCGTCTTTTTCAATCTGGCGGTTTTTCTTTACCGTGGCCCCAGACATGGCATCATCGGCAACATGGCTTTCATTTTTCACATACACTTCCGGGTCCACCAGAAAGGCACCATACTTGCGCATGTATTCCAGCGGCGATAAATCTTCTTTCGCTGCCGCTTCCGGCAGTCCTTGCGTGTTTTCAAAAATGTATTGATAATATTCGTCGATATCAATCTTCTGCCCTGGGCGATATGGACTCATGAAATGCTTTCGGATTCCTAAATCATCATCCTTATCTATTCGCCAAGATAACTCAATCCAGAATTCATCTTCTTCCCACACTTCACCGGGATTCACTTCATAGGTGAATTCTACATCCTTCCCATCCCGCCGCGCTTTTTCTCGTAAAACCGGCTGACGAAAAGCGATCCACACGCCTGATTGCGTTTCATAAGAATTAATGTCATGACGCTCGGATGCGTGCCCCATGGGCAGCACATAATCGGCAAAAAATGCAGTCTCATTCCATGTAGGCGTTAAAGCGATATGGCAGCCAACTTTTTCCGCATCGGATAACATTTCAATCCATGAAAATCCATCGGGATAAGTCCACACCGGATTAAACACGCGGGTGAAATAGACGTCCAATTCGCCACGGCCATCCTTAATAAGATGGGGCAAAATTTGGCTCATTTCATAATGGGCCATGGTGTACTCTTTGGGCCAGTTCAATTCATTCCATGCGTCCGGCCCCGGCGGCACATTAAAGAAGGCAGGATGAAATTTATTCCATGAGCTGGGAGATGTACCCCCTTCTGTTCCCACCGAACCGGTAAGAACATTGAGCAAATGAAGAGTGCGAGACACTTGCCATCCGCCTAGATTTCCAATAGAAGCACCACGCCAAACATGGGTGGATAATTTGCTCCCGGCTTTGCCAATCATTTTCGCTACATGAATGATTTGATCCGCATCAATCTGGGCTTCTTTGGCGGCAAACTCCGGTGTGTATTCCGCCCATTCTTCACCCAATCGTTTTATAAATTGATCAAATTCCACCGGATCATTTGGATGCAGTTTTTGTAAATATTCATCCCAGTTTACCCAATTCTCTAAATAATGCCGATCGTACAATTCTTCATCTATAATGATCTTTGCCATGGCCATGAATACAGCCGGTTCAGAGCCAGGATACGTTGGCATCCATTCATCCGCCATGGATGCGGTGTTGGATAAGCGGGGGTCCATGACAATCAGTTTGGCCCCCTTCATCATCCCTTCCATAATCCGCTGGGCGTGGGGATTAAAATAATGTCCCGTTTCTAAATGGGATGACGCCAAAAGGATGACTTCAGCATTGGTGTGGTCCGGGCTTGGGCGATCGTATTTATGCCAAAGTGCATAGCCGGTGCGGGCGCCAGCAGAACAAATATTGGTGTGGGAATTGTGACCATCCACGCCCCATGCTTTCAGGACACGTTCTGCATAACCTTCATGCCCCGGGCGACCCACATGATAGACTACACCGTCCTTCCTTTTCCGGATGGAAGCAGCAATTTTTTCGGATATTTCATCCAAGGCTTGGTCCCAAGTGATGCGTTCCCACTTCCCTTCTCCCCGTTTACCGACACGTTTTAGCGGATAAAGAATCCGTTCTGTATCATTGATTTGATTGATGGTGGCGGGACCTTTAGCACAATTCCGTCCTCGGCTCCCGGGATGGTGGGGGTTCCCTTCAAATTTTCGAACTTCATCGGAATCTTTGTCGATATATGCCAAGAGTCCGCAGGCCGATTCACAATTGAAACATGTGGTGGGCACGATGGAATAATGGCGTTCTTTTTTCTCCGGCCAGGCGGCAGGGTCCAATTCGGTAAAGTCGTCCCATTCACTGGGGTCGGGATATTTGTACAGATCCCTGGGACCTTCCATGGCAAATTCTTCGGACCAATCGGGGCGATCAGAAATTTTAGGAATGAGCCCTAATGACTCTGAAAATGTTTCTATCCAACTTCTCTTCATTTTTTCTTACGTGTTTAAGTGTTCATGTGTTAGAGTGTTATAGTTTGTAAACACATAAGCACTTTCCCACTTTAACACTTAAATCTTTCATTTCTTTTTATAGATTTTATCTCGTCGCCCAACTTCTACAACAATTACAACAAGCTCTTTTTCAAGAACGCGGTAAATGAGTCTAAAAGCACTCGATTTTAATTTTATTTTAAAATGTCCTTTATAATCGCCGTGCAACCTGTGTTTCTCGACCACAGGATTTTGTAATCTTTTTTTAAGTATTTTTTTGAATTCACTTTTTATGGAGCCGTCTAACTTCTGAAATTCCTTCAATGCCTTTGGCATGAACTTTAATCTATAACTCATCCAAATTGACTTCGACTGCTTCGCTTAAATCCATTTTTTCAACACGTTCCAGTGTCTCTTTATCCGCCTTTGCTTCTAAAAATTCTTCTACCATTTCCGGGGATATTAAATAAGAAATAATATCGCCATGATTCATAATTGCAATCATTTCACCGTGTGCATCACGGATTATCTTTGTTGGGTTTTTCCGAAGATTCGAAATATTTGTAATGTAAGGTGCAGGATTTATTTTCATGATATTACCAATTATTGTCCTTTATTATGTACATATTTTAATACATAATATTGTTACATATCCATCCCAAATTTATTGAATGAGCTTGTTGTTTTTGTATGAACATTCTTAAACACACGAATACTTATTCAACTTAATGGTATCATTTGCGGTACGCGGATGCGGACGTACTCCGTTAAAAATATGCCCACCAATGCCAAGACACCTGCGATAATGGGCAATCCAAAAATAATTAGAACAGCAGGGATCAAATTCCCAGTGACAATCCCCCCCCAGAAATATTTTGAATAATAACCTTTTGTCATCATCCTGACTGCTTCTTTGGTGTCATGTGTATCGTGGGGAAATAATATTTCTTTCAAAATCAGTAACACATTGATAAATATTCCCCAAGAAAGTATTTCTGACATATTCAAAATAGATTCTGGTGCAATCACCATCATAGCTAATGACCCCATCATCACGGCATGGACTAACATATGAATAGCGGACTGAACGGGTGTTTGCCATAAATCTCGTGCCCGGGCTTGCGCAAAAAGGAATGCAGTGTAAATCGCCCCAAGGATGGCAAAAATGCCTCCGACCCACCAGATCCATTCGGTTGGGAATGATATAAGTTGTCCTAATAATTTCAAAGTAACCAGACCGCCAAAAATGGTAATGATGTAGGCCCCTTTCACCAACCATGATTTCCATTGGGGACGAAGCAATACATATAAAAATCGATCCGGGCGATCCAAATCTTTAACCAAAAATCCACCTGTTAGCCCCATAAAAATAAGTGAAATAATGAGTCCTGTGGATTCGGATGATGCTGATAATTCACCCCAAAATAATTGCCAAATGGCCATCATAAGAAATGTGCCTGTGGCGATGGCTTTTGTCCATACATAAGCCGGCACTTCCCATCCCCAGAGCACACCTTTGCTGGGGGAATCGTACACACGACGGGCTTCCTGTTGGTCCACATTGTCTTGGATTTCTTTCGCCACACTATCAATGGCCCGGTGGTCAATGTGTTTTCCTGTCTTGGCAGAATTTTCCATCGCCAACTGTACCAATAAATTTTCCGTGTCCGATTCTGCCAAACGCTCTTCTGCGAACTTTGCATAATGGCCCACCCCTTTGGATTGCTCGGACCAAAGATAATCAGGATTCCGATCCGTGGCGGTGGCATTAAGCATTTCAGAAGTGGCATTCACATAATACAAATTCGGATCCGTCATCTTTTCCGGTTTCCGTGTCATGGTCTCTTCGTTGGCCACCAATTGGGCAATCTTGGAATTGGTATCATCCAGATCCCCGGATACAATCGCCTCAACGGGACACACCACCACGCAGGCCGGTTCATACCCATAATCCACTTTGTGGGCGCAATAGTTACATTTGGCAGCCGTGTTTGAATTCGGATCTATATATAATGCATCATAAGGACAAGCTTGCATACAAGACTTACAACCAATACACCGATCATTGTCAAAATCAACAATGCCGTCCGCTCGAGTGTGGAGTGCAGTAGTGGGACAAATTTCAACACACGGTGCATCGGCGCAGTGATTACAACGATGGACAGAAAACTCTCGTGTGGAATTGGGGAACGTCCCTTTTTCGATATATTTCACATGGGTGCGGTTCACTCCTATTGGCACATCGTGCTCACTTTTGCAAGCTACTGTGCAGGCATGGCATCCAATGCACATGCGGTTATCTATAACAAATCCGTAATTCACAAGCTAACTTTTCTTCGCAGCATAAGTGGCTGCAGCACATTCATTTTTTCCAAGATCCATTATGTCCGCTTCATTAATATCCACATCTATCCAACCGGCATTCACTTTGCGAATTTCTCCATACACTTCTGGAGATTTTCTCATGTTATCTTTGATGTATTGTGTAAATCTTTCAGGAGAATCCATATTGTATACGTGAGCATTATGCTCGATAATTTTTTCCAGTTTTTCAGAAAAAATTAATTCAGAATTCGCCTCATTCCAATCCATATAATGCCCGGGTAATACATTCAAACCTCCATCCAATTTCATGACCTTATCGGTTAAGGTACTGTATAACATGACTGACCATTCTTCAGCTTTTCCCCCAAGATCAGGTCGCCCGACAGAAAGAATGAATACCGTATCACCGGATATCATAAATTTGTCATCAATGATGTAGCTTGTGCTGCCCGGTGTATGTCCCGGTGAATGTAAAACTTTAATCTCTGGTCCCGCTTTTCCAACTGTATAGATTTCACTATCATTCACTTTGCTATATTTAAAAGACGCATCTATAAAATCGCCATTATGGGCAAAAATTTCAGCACCCGTTTCATTCGCAATTTGCTTGGAACCACTGATATAATCAGCCTGAAGGTGAGTTTCAAATGTTTTAACAATTTTTGCATTTTGAGAATTGGCGAATGACCCATAAAACTCAATGTTTCGACTGGGGTCAAAAATCACCATTTCGCCCTTATATAATAAACCATAGTTGCAGGATGCCTTCCCCGGGCGAATGAATTGGTACAAAGCGTAATCATCAGATACAGGATTGATACGTTTTGGGGCCAACAAATTTCCCCAGGTCTTTATGCCACCCGTGAGAAAGGCCACATCTTCAAATCCATTTCGAACTAAAATATCTCCCACATATTTGGCCGAGCCTTCTTTAGCACAGACGACTTTCACTGGTTTTTTACGGGAGACTTTTGCCACAGAGGCATCTTCATCTTCCATGAAATCAAAATAGGGTATATTAATCATATCAAAGGGAAAAGGGCCTTCAACACTAAAACGACCAAAATCGTCTTCATTTCTCACATCTAATATGAGTATATCTTCTTTATTCGTCAAATATTCGAATAAATCATTGGCTGTGTAGCCTCTTAATTCTGTCATATTATTCTCCCAACATTTAGGGTTGCATCGGACAAAAAAATGTTTTTCACTTCTGTTATATTTAGATGGCTTTGGTTTTCGGTGCTATTCATAGATAAGCATTCGTCATTTTGACGATTCCGCCGATGGGTAGATTTTTCACGGCTTACCCGATACAAATCACGGGCATACTTCTTCCCCAGTTTCCCGACCCTTTTTCTCTATCTGGGCTCAGTTAAACGAATAAGGTAATATCGGCGTCTGCGGCAAATTCCAAGAAAGATGCTGCACCGCCGATGTCCACACTGTCTACGAATTGATCCTTTTCAAATCCAAAAACATCCATGGTCATTTGGCAGCCAATGAGTTTAACACCGGATTCAATGCAGATTTCCCGCAGTTCCTCAATGGTGGCCACGCCTTTATTTTTAAAGGTTTTTTTCATTAGGGACGTTGCCATCGTTTCAAATCCGGGTAAATTGCCCATAACCAGGTTTGGGATCGGCCATTCAAAGTCCTGCACACCTTTCGGCCCGAATGGCATTTTCATGGGCATGGCCGGATTAGTTGCAGGAGCCACTTTTGCCTCGATCTTCTTATTTAAAAGGGTCAAACCATAGAAAGTAAAAAAGATGCCAACCTCCATATCCATCGCTGCCGCTGTGGATGCCAGGATAAAAGGCGGATAGGCCCAGTCCAGCGTTCCTTTGGAAGCAATCAATGCCATCCGTTTTTGCCTGTTTTCACTCATGAATCCACCCCTAAACTTTTTTGATGATGAACACGTAGCCATCATCTGTGCTGCCAGAAGAGAGCAAATCATTGCCGGTACGGTTTGCCCATGCAGTTATGTCATTCATGGATCCCGGATCAGAAGAAATCATTTTTAAAACTTCTCCCTGGGTCATGCTATCCATGGCTTTTTTTGTTTTCAAAACTGGGAGCGGACAGTTCAGCCCCCTGCAGTCCAACTCCTGGTCGAACGATTGATCACTCATTTGGTTGCCTCCTCCTGATTAAACGGGAAAGAATCTAATTTCCATTTCCCGGTTGAAATTTTTTCCTGTGCATCAGCCATACAGCCCAAGATTTTGTAAATGAATCCATTGGCGAGTGAATAAAAGTAGCGTGTCCCTTCCTTGCGGTAGATCACAATCCCTCGCTCATACATTACTTTTAAATGCTGACTAACTACTGGTTGAATTAAATCTAATTTTCTGTGAATTTGCCCAACAGTTTTTTCGCCACCATCAAGAAATTCCACGATTTTAATTCGGTCAGGGTGCCCAAGTGTTTTCAATATCCGTGAAGCGGCTTGAATGAATTCGGGCGAAATACGGGTTGTATTTTCAACCATGGCGCCCGGAATATAGTATTTTTTATATATAAAACAAACATTATGTTTATACCTAATTTTTTACTGAAATTCTTTCATGATACCGGCATCAGCATTTATCTTGATCGGCGGACAAAGTAAACGATTTGGTTCTCCCAAATGGAAAACGGAGATTGGTGAAAAACGGATAATTGATATTCTGTGGGCGGTGTGCAGCCTGTTTGATACTACCATGATCATTGGGAAGCAGCCTGAAGCAGAAATCACTTATCCCCAAATTCAGGATGAATTGGATATCCGAGCGCCCATCAATGGTTTATTTACTGCCCTGCATCATACGAAATCTGATTGGGTTTTTCTGCTTTCTTGCGACCTGCCCCTGATCACCCAATTCGTAATCATGGATTTGTGGAATAAAAAGCGTGACGGGGTAAATATTGTTTTACCCTTGGTTGAAGGAATTCCCCAATACACCTGTGGGTTTTATAAAAAGGAAATATTGGGAATTTGTGAAAGAGAAATTGATGGAGGAGATTTCAGTTTAAAAAATATAGTTGAAAAAACTGATACCCATTTGATTGATCTTTCCATGCATTCTAAATACTTTCTGAATATGAATACACCAACTGACCTTTTGAAGACAAAAAATTCACTCTTCGATACTGAGATGAATAGTAATCCAAATTCTGAGGATTAACCTTGCGAAGGAACCAAACTTTCGCAAAGTTTTCGCCTAAGTAATGCACGCTCCTTTTTCAGGTGAAGACGGCCCATATATTCTGGAGGGAAGCCGTCCAGAGACTGTCCGCTTGGTATATGGAATCTCTGAGATTGGGGGTTACGCAATCAAAGAGCGAGAGGTTCCTCGCACGCAGCCGATTTCGGTCCGCGTTGACAATCAGGATCATGATCAATTCGAATTCTGTTTAAGAGAATCTCACCCCACCCCGCCTGCCGTTTATCCCCGACCTGAGCAAATGTTTGTGTTGTCTGATATTGAAGGAAATTTTAATGCACTCTATAGTTTATTGGTGGGCAATCATATCATGGACAAGAACTATCAATGGCTCTTTGGACATGGTCATCTTATTCTGACAGGAGACTTGGTAGACCGGGGCCCGAATGCCACCCAATGCCTGTGGCTGATTTATAAATTGGAACAGGAAGCAGAATCACAAGGCGGGATGGCCCATTATATCCTGGGTAATCACGAAGCTATGTATTTGCAGGGTGATTACCGCTATCTCCACCCCAAATACCCGGCCTTCGCCCAATCCTACTCCTCCCAGCGGGATTTTTATGAAGCGTGTCTCTATTACTATCAAACCCTTTTCAATGAGAATGCCATTGTCGTCCAATGGTTGAAGTCCAAAAATATCCTTGAGTGCCTCGGCGATTTGCTCTTTGCCCACGGCGGAATCAGTCCTCAATTAATTGCCGCCAACCTGACCATGGATGAAATCAACGGGGTCGGCAGGGAGTTCATCAACCACCCCCCACCTTCTGAAAACCTTACGGCTAAACTGGTTCACGAAGACCTGGGCCCTTTATGGTATCGAGGCTTAGCTGACGAATATGCCCCTACGGGTGAGCTTGTCTTAGATCGGATTCTGGCCTATTTTATGGCTAGTAAAATCATCATTGGCCATTCAATCGTTAAAAGGATTGCCCCCTTTTGGGACGGTAAAGTGATTCGTGTGGATGTACAATATCCCCAGGATAAATTTACCGGAGCGGCCCAGGGATTATTGATCAGGGACAATCAATTTTACCGCGTCAATGATCACGGTCAAAAGACGCTTATTTTGGATACATAATCGCAAGAAGAGCAATGCCCATAAATCAACCGGAAAATATGCCCCGAATTACAGCGACGCCAGGGAGGGCTGGGAAAGTCCCGCTAACAACGGTGGCATAACCACTATGGTATTATATGTGTATGTGGATGATGTGGACGCCCATTTTGAACAGGCCCAAACTGCTGGCGCTGAAATCATCTCAGAACCGGAAATCCAGTTTTATGGGGACAGGAATTACGAAGTGAATGATTGCGAAGGACACCAATGGACCTTTGGTCGGCACACGAAGGATGTTGAATTCTGAACGGAAAGATAAGTGAAAGAAAAACAAAAGAATAAGAATAATCACGCTAAACGCTTTGGTTTTTTCGAGCCAGCTCGAAAACCACTATGTTTACAGCGCACCATCCTATTGCACTTCATGATAAAAAATAAGATACAAGTTGAACAAGCCAGCCATAAATCCCAAGCTTTGCAAAAGAACCAATCCTTACTCTGCACCATATGTTTGTTATGTTTCATAGCGTTATTGTCAGGTTAAACCTGACATTATTTCTATGAAAAAGAATTTAATTGGTGGTATTAAGTAAATTTATGTCTATCTTTTGTATCGTTGCAGTCAGGTTTAACCTGACTATGAGACTATGATCAATAAGTACATATCAACAAAATCTAGTGAGCTTCTGTCCTACTTTAATAACCAGAACAAGGCTTGTTTTGATTATGCTGAAGCTATCAAGGCCTTGCCCCAATCAAGTGAAAGTTCTGTCAAGGAATTGGTGAGTGATATGACCAAAAGAGGGCTCCTGATGCGATTGAAAAAAGGAGTTTACTACGTTATCCCATATGAACAGGACGCTGAATCTTTTATGCCTGACTGGCATCTAATAGCGGAATACTTAGTTAAAGATATTAAGCATTACATAGGTTATTATTCTGCATTGCAAATTCATAACCTTATAACCCAGCCGTCTTTGAAAGAACAAATTATTGTTTCAAAGCAAATTCGTCCTTCGATGATCAAAATCAAGAAGATCCCTTTCCAGTTTATATATCACAATAAAAACCACTTCTTTGGCGCTAAAAAATTCTGGATTGACAATTTTCATAAAGTCCTTTGCTCTGACCTTGAAAAAACAATAATCGACTGTTTATTCAAGCCCGATTATGCGGGCGGTATTGTGGAAATAGCAAGAGCAATCTATACATCAAGAGACAAAATCAAGTTCGACAAACTCCTGCAATATGCCCAAAAGTTCAAATCGCAGGCCGTGATAAAACGTCTTGGCTATCTACTGGAAATCCTGGAAATAGAGTGTAATATTATTGACGACCTACAAAAAGCGAAAACGGCCTCTTTTGTGTTGCTGGATACAGAACTGCCAAAGACAGGAAAAATGATTAGCCGATGGAGCATTCAGCTAAACTTGGAAACGGAAACTATTAAATCTGCTATCTACACATGATCAAACCTGGTGAAATACAACAGATAGCTCGTGAAAATGGTGTCCGTGATCAGCAAATAGAAAAGGACTATGTGATTTCTTGGATTTTACAGGGAATTGCTCACCATGAGCAACTTTCAATGATACTTGTAGTCAAAGGCGGAACTGTTTTAAAGAAAGTGTATTTCGAAGATTATCGCTTTTCGGAAGATTTAGACTTTACCCTTTTGAATGATAAAATTACCAATGAAGATATTTTTCAGTGGTTTGATGAACTGTTTGAATTCGCACAAGAAGAAGCAAATATTCCACTCGAAATAATCAAAAATAATAAATATGAAGACGGTAACCTCAACTTCTACATAAGTTATGTTGGTCCTTTGGGTGGGCTGGGTAAACAAAAAAGAGTAAAAGTAGATATTTCGAGAAGTGAACAGCTTGAATTTGAGCCCATTTGGAAACCCCCATTATTGAATTATTCTGATCAGGAAGGCCATCAGCTCCTTTGCTACCTCTTGGAGGAAGTATTAGTTGAAAAAATGCGTTCGGTCATGCAACGCATGCAGGCACGGGATTTTTACGACATCTGGTATTTACTGGAAGTGTTCGGAATGGATGTTGACTTTTATGTAAATGAATTTACAAATAAATGCACCGGCAAAGGATTGAACCCTACTGACTTCCATGAGAAATTAGAACAGCGAATACCTCAATACAAAGGCCGGTGGCAAAAATCAATGCGTGAACAAATCCAAGGCCTACCAGAATTTGAACAAGTAGAACGGGAAACAAGAAGACATTTAAAGAAATTGAGTCTGTGACCCAAAAAGCGGTTTTGGTGTGGCTGGAAAAAACCTTCGGTTTCAAGACAGGGTTGGTCCTCCCCAATGAGGGCAGTTAAATCGTTCAATCGGAAATGGAATATAAAGATGGCATAATAATGGTTGGTCCCAGCAACGCCCGGGAGGGTTGGGAGAGTCCCGCCAATAATTCAGGTAAAACGACCATAGGTCTATACGTCTATGTGGATGATGTGGACACCCATTTTGAACGGGCCAAGGCTACCGGTGCGAAACTCATCACTGAACTGAAAAATCACTTCTACGGCGACCGGAATTATGAAGTGCAAGGCCTGGAATGCCACCGATGGACCTTCGGAAAGGATATTAAATAATGTGGAGAACTAAAATGAAAAGATTCGTCAAATTTATCCTGATTGTTTATTCGATCACCCTGGCTCAAACGTCGACACAAATCGATTCAATACACCACCTTATGGATTTATTCCCGGAAAAAGCCCAATTCTCCGTGGCCTTTATTCAAGGGGATAAAGTCAATTATTATGGCGCCATCAAGCAAGGCGGGAATATTGAAACGGTTGATAATCGAAATCGTGTGTTTGAAATTGGATCAATCACGAAAGTGTTTACTTCGACGATATTAGCAAACCTGGTCCATGAAGGTCGAATTGAGTTGGATAAACCGCTCCAGGATTATGTCCCTTTTAAATTGAAAAGGACTGAAAAAAAGGGCGTCACGGTTACCGTCCAAATGCTGGCCAACCATACCTCCGGATTGCCAAGAATGCCCAGCGGCATGATTTGGGACATCCTACGCAATGGGGATAATCCCTATGTGAATTACGATTTGAAGCGCATGGGAAAATATTTTAAAAAGAAAATGAAGCTGAAAACGATTCCGGGAGAAAAAAATCAATACTCCAATCTTGGCGCTGGTTTTTTAGGTCATGTTTTAGAATATAATTCCGGGATGCAGTATGCCGATCTTTTGAATCGTTATGTGATAGAAAAATACAGCATGACCTCCACGTCCCTCGATCGGGTAGACCTGGAAGACCGGGTTGTAAAAGGTATTGATAAAAAAGGGAGAGAAGTCTCTCACTGGGATTTGAATGCGTTTCAACCGGCTGGAGGGGTGGTTTCAACCGTTGCGGACTTGAGCAATTTCGCCCAAGCCAATTTCTCGGGAGACCCCGTATTAACCCTCCAGCGGACGAAGACATTCCAAGTCAGGGAGGGTGTTGATGTAGCCCTGGGTTGGATTGTGTTAGAAAAGGAAGGAAAAACCCTCCACTGGCATAATGGCGGTACCGGGGGTTATACCTCCTCTATGGCTATCAATGTTGAGGACCAAACAGGCGTCGTGATCCTGACAAACGTCTCGGTCTTCATAAAAGATTCCAGAAAAATTGACGCACTTTGTCTCAAATTAATGAAGATGATGAATTAAAATGGGTTCTTTATAAATCCAACTTCTCAATCCGCCGCTGGTGCCGCCCCCCTTCGAAGGGTTCAGTCAGCCACATTTCAATCACATCGTAAATTTCAGCTTCGGTCATGAAGCGTGCACCCAATGAAAGAATGTTAGCGTCATTGTGTTCCCGGGAGAGTTTCACGATTTCTTCCGGACCATTATAAAACACGGCCGCACGCACCCCTTTCACCCGGTTGGCCGCCATCGCTTCTCCCTGGCCGGAGCCACCTAAAATAATACCACGACTTTCCGTGTCCCTTGCCACCGCATGGGCACAGGGAAAAATAAAATCTGGATAATCATCAAGGGCGTCGTATTCATGGGCGCCGTGATCGGTCACTTCATGACCATTTTTGGTTAAATAATTTTTTATGATGTTTTTGAGTTCGAGACCGGCGTGGTCTGTTGCTAAGTGTATTTTCATGTTTTTTCTTGCCACTAAGTTCACGAAAGAACACTAAGAAAATTATCTTGGTGTAATTTGGCGTCCTTCGCGGCTATAGCAGATTGTCTAGATGTTTCCTGATTTTTTGTTCAACCTGGTCTGGCGTAAAACCAAATTCCTGGGCCAAGTCCTTCCCCGGAGCCGAAGCGCCAAAATGGTTGAGACCAATCGATAATCCGTTGGGACCGATGTATTTCTCCCATCCGTGGGTGATGCCCGCTTCCAGGGATATCTTCATGGCACCACGGGGAGGAATCAGTGATTTTTTATATTCATCGGACTGTTGTTCAAATATTTCCCAACACGGCATACTTATCACGCGGATTTGTTTATCATTCATGGCCTTGGCCACATCCATGGCTAGGGAGACTTCTGATCCTGTAGCTAAGAAAACGAGTTCCGGGTTTTCGCAATCCATAACCGAATATGCGCCTCTGGATACACCCTTAACAACCGTATCCATATCATGAACCAATACTGGCACACTTTGTCGTGTTAGTAAAAGTGCGCTGGGTGATTCCCTTAAATCCATGCCCAAACGGAAACAGGCAGCTGTCTCCTTCGCGTCCGCCGGGCGAAACACATTGAAATTCGGGATCGCCCGCAAGGCCATAGCATGTTCGATAGGCTGGTGCGTCGGACCGTCTTCACCCACGTAAAAAGAATCGTGGGTAAACTCGTGAATCACGCGGCAGTGCTGGATCGCCGCCAGTCTCAGCGCCGGCCGCTCATAATCGGCAAATACCAAAAAAGTACCGCCAAAAGGAATCACCCCGCCATGAAGCGCCATCCCATTCATGGCCGCTGCCATGGGAAATTCTCTCACACCGAATGCTAAATTTCTCCCACTTCTATTTTCTTTGGTAAAGTCACCGTAGGCATTGGCAAAGTTTCCGGTATAATTGGACGGTTCCAAATCGGCCGACCCGCCGACGATTGACGGCAACTGTTCGGCAAATTTATCTAACGTGGCCCCAAATGCTTTTCGTGTCGCTAATGATGCACCTGCTTCAAATTCAGGATATTCGATTACAGGCAGTATTCTATTAACCGTCGCATCCCACATTGTTTTAAAATCGGGATTTTCACACGCCGCAGAGGTCGCATCACCCCATTCTGAAACGGAGACTTTTAATTGATCAAAGCGGGTTTGAAAGTGCTCCACTACTTCCTGAGGCAGATAAAATTTTTCTTCCGGTAATCCCAATTTTTCTTTTGTAGCGTCAATTTCATCTTGGGGTAAGGGCGCCCCGTGGGTTTCATGATCCCCTTCCATCCCGGCACTGCCATGGGCCATGGTTGTGGTACCAATAATAATGCTGGGGCGATCAACGACTTGTGCTTTTTCAATTGCTTCACGAATCTGGTCGTGGTTATGGCCATCGATCTCCTGGACGTGCCAGCCAAAACCTTCAAACACCTGGGCATAATTGGTGGAATCTGCACGATCTACTTTTCCTGAAATCTGGGCATTGTTCGAATCATAATACACAATCAGGCGCGATAAGCCCCAATGCCCCCCCATAGAAGCGGCGCCCAGCGTGACAGGCTCTTGGAAACAACCATCACCGGCTAAGACATAGGTATAATGGCCGACCAAGTTCTCCCCATTGTCGGTCAATTCTCCAAACCGGCTACGCAACATGGATTCTGCCGTGGCCATTCCCACCGCCATGCCAAAGCCTTGTCCCAACGGACCGGTAGTGGCTTCCACACCGGGAATTTCCACTTCAGGATGGCCCGGCGTGCGGCTGTGTAACTGGCGAAAATTTTGGATATCATCCATGTCCAGCCAGCCAATTTGAATCAACATGGAATACAAAAGCGCCGACTCATGGCCAGCTGATAAGACAAACCGATCACGGTTGAACCACTCGGGGTTATCCGGATCAAAATTCAAATATTCGGTGAACAAAATTTGGGCGTAATCAGCGGATGACATGGGTCCGCCGCTGTGACCTGAATTGGCTTTACGGACCATATCCATGATCAACCCTTTGGTTACTGCCAAAGAAAACTGTTCTTGTTCTTCTTCAGTCCATTCTGAAAAAATATCTATATCCTGGTATGTTCTCATGTTTTTTAGCCGCTAAGGGCGCAAAGTTACGCAAAGGTTTTTTTAATCTAAATTTGAAAAAATACACGTAATACTAAGCCTGTTCCTGCCCGTCCTCGCCTGTTCTGCAACCAAGCGATTAGCAGGGCAGTATCTCTTTTGTTCAAGGATGCTCACCCGTCCCCGCCTACCGAGGAATCAAGGACGGTGCTGAGGTTGACAAATGGTTAGTGATTTAGTAAGTTTTCAGAGGAGTTAAAATTTTATTCGCGTTCCTTAGCGTCCTTCGTGGCTTCCTAAGTTATAAAAATCTTTAATGGTTTGTACGGGATCTTCCGTTCCAAATACGGCCGAACCGGCCACTAATACATCAGCGCCCGCATCGATCACTTCCTTGGCATTATGCATTTTGATGCCCCCATCAACTTCGATCAGGACGCGATCCTGCAAACACTGCTCAGTCAATTTATGTTTAATAAACTGGATTCGATCGGTAGAACCGTCCATGTATCCCTGGCCGCCAAATCCCGGCTCCACGCTCATGACCAAAATCAGGTCGATCTGGTCATAAAATGGTTCAATCTCAGATAAGGGGGTTGATGGTTTAATGGAAAGGCCCACTTGCGTTTTCGTTGATTTGATAAGATCAATGACAGCCTGAGGATCATCCGTCGCTTCAATGTGAAACGTGATCAGGTCAGCACCTGCCTTCGCAAATGGTTCCACCAGTTTCTCCGGTTCGACCACCATCATGTGCACATCCAAAAATTTATCTGTTTTCGGCCGAAGTGATTTCACCACCGGCGGGCCAATCGTCAGGTTTGGCACAAATTGGTTATCCATCACATCCACATGGATCCAATGGGCGCCGCCTTGTTCGCATTGGGATAGGGCTGATTGCAGATCTGCAAAATCAGCGGATAAAATTGATGGGGCTATCTTGAATTCCGAGGCCATTTGTGGGGTCAGAAATTAGGATTGGAGATATGGATATTCAACGCCTGATTATTTGATATACTGAAAATATCCTGAATATTCTTTTGTCTTGATACAAAAGAAACAAAAAATCAAGGCTGGATAAATATTTACTAAATCTTCAATTCTTTTTCCTAAGAGAAAAAAACTTGTCCCATAAATGGGACCTCAAACAGTTTTTCTCTTTTAAACGGAAAAAATATTTCGATTTTTCCGTAAATATTTATAAGGCCAATAAAAGTCATTCAAGGACAATATCACCTTAGAAAAATCATATCTAAACGACAAACCATCAAGTCAGAAAAGAATGAATTACTGTTTGATTCCCGACAAGTTGTCGGGATGAGTTTAATTCATTCCTGAAATGATGGTGAAGTCGGATGTGATTTTTCTACAGCGAAAGTTCTTTTGATACTTTCCCGCCTGCCCCATTTAAATATTGAAATGTGGCGGGCAGGTCTTCGAAGAAAAGTATAATTAACCCTATTCCGGATAAATAAACTTCACATCCTCTTCTAACTCATCACTGAGACTTTTCCCCACAGGACAGGTATGTGCCGTTCGCTCAAGAAGGGATTTTTCTTTTTCCGTATAATTTTTCGGGAAATGAATATGGATCCGAATGGCAGAAATCCGCCGGGGATTTGCCCCCATCTCTTTTACGATCTCCGCTTTGGTCCCATCCATGTCAATATCATGCTGACGTGCTTTAATTCCCATGACGGTTATCATACAACTGGCCAGGGATGTGGCCACCAGATCGGTGGGTGAAAAGGCCTCACCCTTCCCCTCATTATCCTTAGGGGCGTCCGTGTGAATCCGCTCTCCCGATTCTAAATGAACCGCTTCGGTCCTTAAGTCACCTAAATACTCTACTGATGATATTTGTCCCATAATTAATTCCTTAATTTATTCGTCCCACTCATACCCCGTTACTTTCCGTGATTTGGTATGAAGTTCGACGGAGTTATAATCCTGTAAATTCGGTCGGTAATAATACATGACATAGTAGGGCTGTTCATCACTGGCCCATACGGAATCTGGTGCACCTAGCATTTCAATCACCTCAGCTTCTGATGGATTCTCCTTTAGAAATTCCCAAATGTCATATTCTGTAAGTAATCCCTCAGAAAGCGAGTTGGGGCCATCCGTAGGTTGCCTGGTTGGAGGCGGGATAAACGGTGCCGGCGGGAGTGGGGTGCAGGCCCAAAGCAAGATGAAGATGATGAATGCTCTTTTTATCACAAGAAAAAATACAACCTTGATTGATCGACTTCAACTACTCCTATCATCCAAACAATATTCTAACACACATTTAATCCACCACTGCCCTAACTTCTCCGCCAATAAAAAGAAGAAAGAATAATCACTAGGAGTGTAAATAATGAATAAAGAGAATAAAGATAGATTTTATTATAATCGTGAATTTTTAGGTAGTCCCGACGCACGGACGGTCAGGTTATTATCCGAATATTACGGCCCCTTGCAGCGCTTTAAACGCAACAAGATCAAGGACACAATTGTGTTCTTCGGTTCCGCCCGGTTAAAGTCGAAAGAGGATGCAAAAGCGGCCCTGGCGAATGCCCCGGAAAACTTATCACCGGAAAAACGCGCAGTTTTAGAAACAGATTTAGAAATGAGCCGATACTATGAAGGGGCACGGAAACTATCCTATAGAATGACTCAATGGAGTAAAAAACTTAAAAATCACCAAAAACGCTTTATTATAACTTCCGGGGGAGGCCCGGGGATTATGGAAGCGGCCAATCGCGGTGCTACCGAAGCCAAAGGATTGTCGGTTGGCTTATCCATTTCCCTGCCTCACGAACAAGAGGGCAATGAATGGATATCGGATGATTTAGAATTTAACTTTCATTACTTTTTTATGCGTAAGTTTTGGTTCCTCTACCTGGCAAAAGCGATGGTCGTTTGGCCCGGTGGATTTGGAACTTTGGATGAACTAATGGAGGTACTTACGCTCATCCAAACCAATAAATTGCGCAAGCAGATTCCTACGGTTCTTTTTGACAGCCACTTTTGGAATAATGTGGTGAATTGGGATTTCCTTGCGGATAAAGGCGTCATCTCCAGATCAGACCTGGACTTGTTTCAGATCTGCGATACGGTGGATGAGGCCTATCAATACTTAACGAAAAAAATCACGGCGACGCATCTACGCGGACCCAATTTTTGAGGAGGGGTTATGAAAACCAGAATAATTCTTTTTCTTTGGGCTTTTTCCGTTCTGTCCGCCCAGGTTGGACCGGCCAAAGAACTCCATAGAAACCCGCCCCGGGCCTGGGCGCTCACCAATGCCACGGTCCATGCTGCTCCGGGGAAAATGATCGAAAACGGCACAGTTGTCATACGCGATGGTATGATTACGGCTGTCGGTTCAAAAGTAAAAATCCCCAAACAGGCTACAATCCTGGATATGGATGGTAAACATATCTACGCCGGCTTTATCGAAAGTTGGCTGGATGTAAATACGGTCAAAAAAGATACATCCCTTCAGGCCCACTGGAATTCAAATATGCGGGCTTATCTTAAGGGAGCCGATCTTTTTCATCCCAAGGAAAAGACCCTCAAGGAATTACGTTCAATCGGATTCACAACTGCTCACGTAACGCCGAAGGGGGGCATTTTTCAGGGGACCTCGGGTTTGGTACAATTGGGTGAAACACCCAAAATATTGTCCAATGATATTGCCCAGGTGATTGAATATGCTGCCGGTGGATGGGGTAGCAAGGAATACCCCACATCTTTACTGGGGGCAATTGCATTTATTCGCCAAGGGTTCTATGATGCGGAATGGTATGGAAAATCTAAAAGTATTCTGGGTAAATATCCAGACGGGAATGAGCCCATCCAGGCGGATCGTTCTCTGAAAGTTTTATCCCAAGCTAAGAAAATGAAGCCTGTAATTTTTCGGACCGGAAATGAACTCTACATTGACCGTTCATCAAACATCGCCGATGAGTTTGGTCTGAATTTATGGATCAAAGGAAATGGCTATGAATACCGTCGTATCGATGAAATGCCAGCCTCATTCTTGATCGTTCCCTTGAATTTTCCCGGCAGACCGGAAGTGGCTGATCCTCACCAAGCACTTCAGTATTCAACTGAACAGCTCAAACACTGGGACTTGGCGCCTGACAATGCAGCAAAATTGGCTGATGCAGGGTTCCATTTCGCCCTTACTACTTCTGATTTAAAGGATAAAAAAAGTTTTCGAAAAAATTTGGCCCGTAGTGTCAATCGCGGTTTGGATGAAGCCAATGCTTTGGCTGCTTTAACTACCAATCCTGCGGAAGAGTTTGGCCAATCCAAACGTTTGGGAAAGGTTGCCCCCGGATTTATCGCTAACCTTTTAATCACTGATGGCAATTATTTTGATGGCAAATCCACCATCAATGCCGTTTGGATCGACGGAAATGAATATGAGATTAAACCAGATCCCCTCGTTGATGTGGCTGGTGACTGGACATTGAAAGAGGGTAAAAATGAATGGTTTCTGATGCTGAAAAAAACGCCCAAAGGATTCAGCGGTGAACTAAAAATTGATGAAAAAGCCCTAAAGCTGGCCAATGTAAAAGTTGATCAGGACCGCATTGCATTTTCAGTGGACGCGGACACCATCCTGCTAAAAGGAATCACCCGCTTTAAGGGAACCATTGTAGAAGAAAAAGCGGCAGGACAAGTATTCTACGCTGATGGATCGAGCGCCGGCTGGACGGCGGTGTTGGACTCAGTCCAGGCCGAAAAGGTAAAGGAAGCCAAGAAGGAAATAGCCAGCGATCTTGCCTTGGTCTTCCCGGAAGGCGCCTATGGATTGGATGAGGATGTCCCCGGGCCAAAAACCATTTTAATCAATGATGCCACCATCTGGACTTCGGGACCCAAAGGTGTCTTGCAGGAATATGATATTCTTTTTCAGGATGGCAAAATTAAGAAAATCGCCCGGAATATTTCCCTCCCCCGTGGCAATGCTTTGGTGATCGACGGCACAGGAAAACACATAACGCCGGGATTGATCGATGCTCACAGCCACATGGCTGGTGAATCCATTAATGAGGGATTTCAGAATGTAACCGCTGAAGTTCGGATGCAGGACGTGATTGATCCCAACGATGTAGCCATGTACCGCGCCCTTGCCGGCGGACTTACCACCATCAATTTGCTCCATGGTTCCGCCAATCCTATCGGTGGGCAGAATGTGGTCATGAAACTGCGCTGGGGCAGTTTCTCCAACGACTTGATTTTCAAACAGGCTCCACAAGGCATCAAGTTCGCACTGGGTGAAAATGTCAAGCGCAAGCGTTCTTACGGTCGTTATCCCGAAACGCGGATGGGTGTTGAACAAGTGATACGGGATGCCTTTACCGCGGCAAGGGATTATAAAAAAGAATGGACCACTTACAAGAAGGACGTCAAGCTACAACGGTCATCCATCCCGCCCCGCCGTGATTTAGAGCTGGATGCTTTAGTCGAAATCATGGAAGGGAAACGATTGGTTCATTCCCATTCCTATCGCCAGGATGAAATCCTGATGTTAACACGCATTGCGGAAGATTTTGGATTTACCATGGCCACCTTTCAGCATGTGCTGGAAGGCTACAAAGTTGCCGAACGACTAGCCGAACACGGCGCCGGAGCATCCACTTTTTCCGACTGGTGGGCTTATAAATATGAAGTTGTGGATGCTATTCCATATAATGGCACATTGATGACAAATGCCGGTGTGACCGTTTCATTCAATTCTGACAGTGATGAATTGGCACGGCGGATGAACCTTGAAGCGGCCAAGGCAGTGAAATATGGCGGTCTCGATGAAGCGGAAGCGCTGAAATTTGTCACCATCAATCCCGCCAAACAGTTGAAAATCGATAAACATGTGGGCTCACTGGAAGTGGGTAAGGATGCGGACTTTGTCATCTGGTCCGGCCACCCCCTGTCAACTTATTCCGTCTGTGAACAAACCTGGCTCGATGGGAAACAGTATTTCTCGTTGGATCAGGATCAATATTTCCGCGATCGTGACGCGAAGGTCCGCAATGATTTGATTCAAAAGATCCTTGCCACACCGGATAATGGAGATAAGAAAATGAAAGCCAAAGGCAGGCGCGGCAACCGCTTCCATTCTTGTGAGGCGATGGAAGCATATATCGTGGAAGGAGGAGAATAATGAAACGGACAATAACAATCATTCTCTTTTCGACATTTCTATTTGCCAATGACCAGATCCCGGCAGCGCCACAGAAACATCCGATTCTTTTGAAAAACGGATTCATTCATACCGTTTCAAACGGTGTCATTAATGGTGCGATCCTTTTTGAAAAAGGCAAGATCACCCATGTGGGTGAATTCATTGCCCCGCCGAAAGGGGCTGAAGTGATTGATCTGGAGGGTAAGCATGTTTACCCCGGATTGATTGCGGCCGTATCCGGTATCGGATTAGTGGAAGTGAATGCCGTGGATGTGACCAATGATCATTCCGAACGGGGAGATTTCAATCCCAATGTACGGGCTAATGTGGCCTACAACCCGGATTCTGAAATCATCCCTACGACCCGATCCAATGGGGTGCTCATTGCCAATGTGGTACCATCCTCCGGCCTGGTTTCCGGCCAGTCCTCAATCATGATGATGGATGGTTGGACATGGGAGAATGCGACCTTGTCCCATCCCAGCGGACTACATGTCAACTGGCCCCAAATGGGGATTCGGACAGGCGGTCGGTTTCGGATGCCGGCGGAGAAACAGACTGAACGACGTCAAAAAGCATTGAAAGCGTTGGATGACATGATTAAGCAGTCCCGCGCTTACGCGCTTTTACGGCAAACTAAATCACGATCCGCCGAGGATTACCACGATGAAGACCTACGCTTTGAGAGCATGATTCCTTATGTTCAGGGCAAGCTGCCGATTTACATCCATGCCAATGAAGTACGGCAGATTGAAGCGGCCGTTCACTGGGCCAACCGCCACGAAGTCAAAATCATTATTGTGGGCGGAAAAGATGCCTGGCGGACGGTTGATTTACTCAGGGAAAATAATGTGCCTGTCATTTATGAAGGTGTCACAGCTCTTCCATCCCGTCGTTATGAAGATTATGATCAAGCCTATAAAGGTCCCGCCCTGCTCCATGAAGCAGGTGTTCAATTCTGCATTGCCAGTTCCGGTTCTGCCGGAGCGGCTTACCGCTTGAGAAACCTGCCAAATCAGGCTGCCATGGCGGCGGCTTACGGGTTACCCAAAGAAGCGGCCTTGCGATCCATCACATTGTCGGTGGCAGAGGTAATTGGTATCGCCGATCGGGCTGGGTCATTAGAATCCGGCAAGGACGCCACCTTGTTTATTTCTAACGGCGATCCGTTGGAGATCAGAACCAATGTACTCCAGGCTTACATCCAGGGACGGAAAATTGATATGAGTGACCGGCATAAGACGCTGTATCAAAAATATCAGGAGAAGTACCGGCAGTTGGGAATCTTACAAGAATAAATAGTCATTGCGAGTGGAACGAAGCAATCTCATCATCATAAGGGATTTCTTCGTTATTCTAAAAAAAATGACTCCCCTGCCCGCTTGGCAGGTGGGCAATGACGATAGAAATTAAAAAGGGCTGATTTCTCAGCCCTTTTTAATTATTCGGTGCGGAAACGAATTCTGATTTGTAGAAGGAGGTTAAATGAGGAGGGTTAGCAAATCAGAAAGTTTATTGGCTTCCGCACCTGGTGGAATTTATAACTAATTACCTAAATACTTCCAATGAATCGTAAAATATCCAGATTGTCCGTTTTCATCGTAATAATCCGTGATTTCAATCAGGGCATTCTTAGTATCGTCAACTTTGACGACGTAAACAAATTCCTTCGGTGTCACGGTATGGGTCGCAGGATTGTAATCATACCATCCCTGGGTGGTATAAAAGCCGTCTTTATCCGCTATAAACAATGATGCGGCCGGCAGGGTGGTTACATCTTCCAAAGATTTCGCTTCAACTTTCGCGGCTGTTTTCCCATTGCCAATGATGATAACGGGATCCTTAATAACCGGTGCTTGCGGTGAAGGTTGATAATCCACAACGGCAAAGGACAGATCCCAACTGGATGGTTGGCTTGTTGCTCCCTTGTTCGTTCCAAAGGTAAAGAATTCAGGGCCATCTGTTTTGATATTCACCGAAGTAAATTCTTTTACGGTTTCATCAATCACATTGGTTTCTTCTGCTTTCTTATCTTCACAGCCAATGGTGATAAGCCCGAAGATGGACAGCCAGAGTATGATTTTTTTCATTTTTAGTTTCCTTGTTGTTTATTCGTCAGATCAAAGCGAATACCCCCATACCATTCTCTTCCCGGCATGGGTCCCCACACTTGATTAACTTGATTGGTTAAATTTTTTCCGCCCATAAATCCCTGTAATCCCCAGGGAAGCGGAAATGCAAAATTGGCATTCAGGGTCATGTAAGGATCAATAATCTTTTTGATCGTTTCCCCTGTTAATTTTTCTTCCCAGTTGATGCGTTCACTCATGGACTGGGTGCGAACATTTATTTTCATCCCATTGGAAAAAGCATATCGTATCCCCGCCTGAACTTTGTGCCGTGCTTTAAGCGGCAGTTCCCTCTGGTGATCTTTATCCCATGTGTCCAGCTGGCTAAAACCGATCCATGATTCCAACTGATCAGTGATGAAATAAGTAAAGTCCAACTCCATTCCTCTGGTGCGAACGGCAGATAAATTGGTGGATTGATATGTAGATTGACCATCCAACAACCCGAGATACTTATAATCAATTAAACCGCTGATTTCATTCCAGAATAGGTTGATGCGACCGTGGTATTTGCCCGTTTGCCATCTTTCCACATCCAAATTAACATTGCGGGATGTTTCCGGTTCGAGTTTGGGATTACCAATCACATGATACCCCACAGAAATATTGCTGTAATCCAAGAAAAGTTCTTTAAAGGACGGCGCCCGAAATCCTTTGCCGAAAGCCAACCGAATGCGAGAGATCATTTCCGGTTTAAACATGATAGAAATTTTGGGTGACACATGTTGACCATAAATTGAATGATCATCCATCCTCAGACCGCCTAATAGAATCCAGTTTTTGGAGATCTGTATTTCATCCTGGATAAAGAAATTGGTTAGATCCGATTCCCGGAATCCATCCTGGACCCGGTCAGAGGAAATGCTTTCCAGGTCATAACCGACTCCGCCCACCATTTTATGGATTTCTCCCTCCCGCATAAACTGAATATTGGAAGAGGTTAGATTATCCTGAGTAATAGATCCTTTTAAGATGTTGCCGGATTTGATAACAACCCGGTCTAAGATATGGCTGTAATTCGATTGCTCTAAACTGCCGTTGATTGACCACTGGCCGTTTTTATACTGGATTTTCCCCCGTGCTGAAGCACGGTCGTTTCCCAATCGATCCATGAAAACATGACTGCTAATCAATGCTTGATTTTCTTCAAAATACCGGGCGTCTATTCGGATGTTTAAACGATCATTATATTTTCGGTTGACCTTGAGATGTATGTTGCGCTTTTCATATTGGCTGCCGTCCTCCCAGATTGTTTTCTTATCCAGATCATAACCGCCGGATTGCCGGGCACCACCGCTCAAGACCCAATTCCAATCCCCGCTGGCACGACTCAGCGATAGTGTATGGTTTCGACGCCCATAGGAGCCAACAGTGCTTTCAATATTCAGGTTTATTGGTATTTCCGGATTTTTGGTCAAAATATTGATTACACCACCCATGGCCTCACTGCCGTACAACGCCGAGGTGGCGCCTTTCACAATTTCAATTCGCTCAATCTGGTCCAGCGGAATCTGGGCAATATCCAATTGACCATTCACTCGGCCAACAATTTTCATGCCATCAATCAGGATGAGAATATGGTCAGAGTCAAAGCCATGGAGTTCTACCCCGGTTCCAAATTGGTTCTCCACCACATTCACACCGGTGGTTTCTTGGATGAGTTGGGATAGATCAACTGCACCGGATTCGCGCAGTTTATCGCCCTTGATTATCTGCGTCGTCACAGGCACATCTTTGAGGAATCGTTCTGTTCTCGTGCCGGTGGTCACAATCGCATCCATCCGGATTAAGTTTTGCTTCAGTCGGATTTTGAGTGGGTCTGAAATTGGAATTTTGACTACGTGAACTTCGGGCTCATAGCCAATATGAGATATTTCCAACATTTTTTTGCCGGAGGATAATCCTGATAAATGAAATACACCACTTTCATCCGTGGTGGTGCCGACACCTTCTCCCCGGACGACGATATTGACCTGTTGGAGTGGTCTGCCTGTGCGGGTATCCCGGATTGTACCTGAAATGGTTTGGCCCTTTTCTGCCAAGAGGAAAGCAACCAAAATAGTTAATGCTAAAAACAATTTATTCATGATATGAAAAAGCATTCCCCCACTCAATCTTTGGGAATCAGGACGTGCCGTAGTTTCCTATAAAAGTTGTGATGAATTCTTCCATGGCATCGGCCGAAACCGGTTTTTTACCATGACCGAGGAAGAATAAGCCATGGAACAGCCCGCCAATCGCGCGCATCATGAGGTCAGACCGCATCTGAGGAAATTCACCTTTGGCCATCCCCTCTTCCAGCAAACCCTGGAATACGCCGTACATTTTATTCTGGTATCCCTTCCAGGCCGGTTTCCCTTCTAAAAGTGCACTGGGCATTATTTGGGGGGCTGTAAATAAAAATTCAAAAAGGACCTGGTTTTCACCAACCAATCCGCCAATAAGATTCAGCGCATTCATGAAGGTTTCTTTCGGATGTTCATGATCATGAATCACCGGTTCGATCGATTCCCAGATCATTTTCCAGCCCCGATCCAACAATTCAATAAAAATTTCTTCCTTGGAACTAAAGTAATAATACAAGGTCGCCTTGCCAAAATCTGCTTCCTTGGCAATCTCGTCCATGGTGGCCCCTTCCAATCCTTTTGATTTAAATACGGTAAGGGCGCCTTCAAGAATTTGTTCTTTACGGAATTCGCGCTCTTTGGCTTGTCTATCAGATATCATTTCAACTGCTCATTTTATGTTTCGAATGGTGGGTCGAATTTTAAAATATTGGGCGACTTCACTCCTACTTCTTTTCCGTGAATTTCAGTAGGTTTTTAATCTACAAAAGAACCGATTTGATCAATCAGCACACCAGCGATAGCATCGATCTCGAACGGCCAGGCATATTTGAATTCAACCCCGGGATGGGCTGCTTGTGCTTCTTCAATGGCTGCGGGAATATCTATTTCCGCGTGGTTGCCGCCGGGGGTTAACATAGCCGTAATCACAATCACCCGTTTTGCACCGCCAGCCACAGCGTTAGAAAAAGCAGATGGTAAATCCGGCGCGCAAAATTCGTTGAATGCTATAAGGACTTTCGCGCCCGTCCTTTCCGCCATCCGTATGGCAATTTTCTTCGTTCCAAAATAATAGGGATCATTTTCAGGCGTTCTGGGCCAATGACGGACAAGACTGTCCAAACGCTCATAATGAAAGCGAATATTTTCCACGACATGGGCCGGCGCCGATTCCATCATACCGTGCAGTTTATGGTATTCCCCCACCTTATCTGCCGGTGTATCACTGGCCGGCACACCGTGCATGGCCAGGACGATCACATCATTTGAGTTGAGTGATATTGCTTTTTTTGCTTTTGCCTTGACACTGGATCCACTGATGACCAACGACAAGCCGATCATCAGAATAAATAATACGCGTTTGTACATCAATTTAATTCCTCATTTAGTTTGGTAATGATTTATCGAGTTCTGTTGTCCAATAATGATCGCTTAATCCACTTACCTGATCGATCCTATCCTGGCTCATAAAATTATCATTGGTTAAATGCTCCATAGCCTCGGACAAGAGTAAGCGAAATTCTTCAAATTGCCGCCGGGTAAAACCGCAATAGACCTCCCTGCCCAATAACGGCAGTATGAACCGCTCCGAACCGAGCCAATCAGGATTCACACTTTCGACATATTTGTTAAATTCCCAGAATTGTTTAATCTCCAGTTCGATGACGGTTGTTCCATACTCAATATGGATTCTGGCGCATTTTTTACATTTGTATGCACACCCGTTCATTGATTCATAAAAAAATTCCCGCATATAATGAATCCCTCCGATTTATTTGGATCTAAATGACTCTTTAAAAATGATGACAGCCATGATGTAATATGAGCCATACATGAGCCCCCCTGAAATCATTGTCAAATAAACAAAATTTGGGTTGAGATACCGAATGGCAAAAAATGAACTGAAGGTGACTAGGGTAGAAATCAAGGGCTCGATCATGAAAAATATTTTCCATTTTTCAGGTAAACTTTCAGTGAAGTAAAACAATAAACTCAACACGACAAAAATCACGGCAAAGGAGGTCACGTGGGAATGGGTTGTGAGCAGCAAGGCTTCCAATGATTTGGGATATTGATCGGGAATGTCAAATTCTGAATCTTTCCTGGAACCGCCGTAAAATTCCTGCGTCCCCTTCACCGTATAATCCGTGTTGTATCCCACATAATATAATCCGGCAGATACACCGATGGTTAATACAATGATGAAAACCGCAATTAGTGTTTTCACCGGAGACGGAAATGACCGGAGCGGGGTGAATTCAGTCATAATTGCTCCTTAATCTTTGGAAACAGTAGGCTGAGCTTCATGACACCGGTGGACATGCTGTAAACGGAAATGGTGGCCCCCGATATACCATCAATCCCATCCCCCACCACAAAGTTGGATTCTGCCGAGTGGCCGACAAATTGTTCAGTCCACTTTGGACTGGCAATTTCCCCGCCATAAGGTTCGCGATATTTCACAACATGGGTATCCATGATTTTTCCTTCAGGGTCAAACAAGACCAGAAATGTAATGGGCATGGCCATCCCTTTCACATTATCGAGCAGCCCGTAGGCCACAACTTTCCCCCTCACGTTAACGGACCATACATAAATATAATCTTTGAAAAACCGTTGATGTACTTTTTTTTCTATGGCAGATTTAAGAGTTTTGTCGAGGGGAAGTTTTTTCATGGACAGGGTAACCTCGGGTCCCAATTGTTTGCGGATGTATCCTTCTACATCATCTTTGATTCCAGCCTGGATTTGAGACCCCATGAGCATCATAAATCCACAACCGAGGACCAGACCGCGGATTATGGAGAACCTCCGGCGATTGATGTCTCGCACGCCGGAGGCTTGTTGGTTCACACGCTTCGAAATCTGCTTAGAAATTGTAGCCAACCCCTAAATTCAGGTAAGTGGTTTTATCTTTGTCTTTATCTGCATAAGTCTTGGTGGCGTAGTCCAATTTAAAGGCGATCTGGTTAATCGGTTTATAGGTCAGGCCAAACATCATTTTGCCGTAATGTTTGCTGTCTTCCGAATCATGACCGACGCCCGGATTGATGTCCGTCATACGAATCCAGGGATACAGATTACCGTCCAGGTTCAGCATACGCCCGATATCATAACCCAGGTCTACATAGTACCCTTTTGAAGATTTGGCGCTGTGATCGGTGTAACTGATATTCCCCCACTCAGCCACGGCCATAATACCCTTGGCATCATACTTGGCGTGGGCTTCCATCAAGGATACACCGATCGGTTTTGCACCTTCATCTGATCTGAGCGCTTGGGTAGTGGAGAAGGACCCGCCCACTCGTAAGCCTGGGAGACCTGTGTAGGCCACCCGACCATTGTATAGCAACTCTTGCGCGTTGGCTTTATACCCTTTTTGCCGGCCCCCACGGATGCCCTGGTTCCATTTGGCAGAGATACCGTCGCCATTCAATCCTTCATGGATGACTGCTTTCCAAGAGAAGCCCTTGGCCTGCCCGTAAACAGCAACACCGTTACCAAACCAAGTGGTTGGAATGATATATTTTGAATAGTCAGGGCGTTCAACGGATAGGAACAAGGGCGGCTCATGGAAATCATTGATTAGCCCTACGGAGGGTAAAATGACCCCGGCCTGGAATCCGAATTTGTCCGTGTGGTAGTTCACAAAGGCCTGTTCCAGTTCCAATTCACCATGGCCTTCTTTCACAAAATTATGTTCCAGTTCCACCTCGGATTTGAAGGACCATTTTTCAGTCCAGTTATACCCATAATATATAATGAAGCGATGGAAATCCATTTTTTTGGATACATCCCCATCACCGGTTTTAGATGTATTGTAGTGCAGTTCTCCATACCCGCCGATAGAATATCCCGGTTCGAAGAATTCGTCCTGAGCTGTAACTAAATTGGCTATCATACTTGTTAGTACAATTCCCTTTGCCATGTGTTTTAACATTAATTTTCCTTTAACTCAAATTGTTGATTAATTAATATTGAGACTGAATCTCATTAGCAAACCTACAAGCCTAATTAGACCTAATGCAAATATTTTTTGAACTTTTTTCCCCACTCTCCAAATATGGTTACCCGGACAACTTCTTTTTCGTGGATCCTCCTTATATTCACGGGTACAGCTATGGGATGGATTTTGACCACGGTAAATTGAAGTCCATTCTGGACGGCATAAAAGGCCAACGGCTGTTTACCATGGATGACTGTCCGGACGCCCTGAAATTGTTCAAAAAATACCGAATTAAAGACGCCACCAGTCAGAAGGGGATTGAACGCCGGCATGGTAATATGGATTATAAGGAGTTATTAATCATGAATTATTAATCAATTGAACTATTCATGAGTGGTATTGACAGTTTGCCTGAAAAAGAGATGTGGCCA